>JAFGSL010000127.1 GCA_016934645.1 Anaerolineae bacterium | reverse complement strand
TTTGGTTCCGGTTTATCCGGGTTAGGATGGTAAGCTTTAGAATCCATAGCATACCATTCTAGCATAAGCTCGCGCTTTGTCGAAGAGGCATTTATGCTGCATACAGGCCCGAGAAAAAATGCGCCAACAGCTCATCCAAAGCGTGGATTTCGTAAGTGATCGACACATCCATTGGGCGAGACGCACCGGCTGGATTGTACCAGCACGTGTCGATGCCGTAATCGGAACCCCCTTTGATGTCCGACGTGAGGCTATCGCCGATCATAAGCACTTCGTCTTTGGATGGATGCCCCATCCGGGCGAAAGCCACGTCAAAGATGCCGGAATGCGGTTTGGAGTGCCCCACTTCCTCAGAGATGACAACGACTTCGAAGGCACTGCCGATGGACGACTGCGCCAGCCGCGAGCGCTGCACCGCCTGTAACCCGTTGGTGATAAGGGCAAGCCGCACCGAACCGCGCAGTGCTGCGATCAAGCGCTCCGCGCCGTCGATCAGATGGGTGCAGTTTCCCAGATTTTCCAGGTAGCGCGCGCTGAACATTGCCGCATCAAGTGCAGAGGACAATCCAATCGCCGCGAGGAGACGTTCAAAACGCAGCACTTTGATGCGCTCTTGCTCAATCGTTCCTAGTTCAAAGTCGCGCCAGAGCTGACCGTTGATCGTGCGATAGGCGTCCAGGTACGTCGCATCGAAGGCGTAGCCGAACTGTGCAAACGTGTCCGCTAACGCCACGGGTTCGGACTTATCGTAATCGAACAGCGTACCGTCGGCGTCGAAAAGAAACCAGGTATATGCCATTAAATAGCTCCTGTAAACGCTTGCGGCGGATCATAATCCGCCGGTACCACCACAGCACGGGATTATGATCCCGCGCAAGCGTATGAATGTAAGATCAAGAAAGATGCTTGACGAAACAGCGCCGCCGCTTGTGCTGGCGCCTTTCGTAATACTTCCACTGTCCCTGGACATTGACATTATCTTCCAGTTCGGGGTTGGATTCGGCCTTGACAATGCCGCGCCGCGCGTACAGCCGGTTGATCGCATCCATCAAAATTGCGTTCACGCCCTTGCCTTGATACTCTGAACGCACGGCAACCAGGTACAAATCCCCACGAGATCCCGTGCGCAGAGCGCGTAGCAGATGGACAAAACCGAACGGAAAAAGCCGCCCGCCAGACTTCTGCAACGCCCTGGACAAAGAGGGCATCGTGATCCCGAAGGCCACCAGACGGTCGTTTTCGTCCACCACGAGGGGGACAAATTCAAGTGAGATAAGACCAAAGTAAAGTTTGATGTAATACTCGATCTGCCTTTCGGACAACGGGACGACGCTGTAGAGATGCTCGTATTCATCGTTAAGCACCTCGAACAGCTCGTGCGCGTAAGAAGGCCGCCCTTTCTCATCGCGGGGTCGCAACAACTCTTTCTTGTTCTGCACCTGCAACAGGCGCAGATTGTATCGCCGTTTGGCGAGATCGGCGATTCTGGCAATAGTCGCGTCCGGTTCTGGCGGGACGGTGATCTCGTACTCCATCCAGTCCACATCTTTGACATAGCCAAGCCGTTCCAGGTGGACGGGATAATAAGGATAGTTGTAGAAGGTGGCCATCGTTCCCAACTCCTCAAAGCCCTCTACGAGCATGCCCTCGCGGTCCAGGTCGGTGAATCCCAAAGGCCCATGAACGGCCGTTGCTCCTTTCTCCCTGGCCCAGGATTCCACCTTCTCGAAGAGTGCTGCCGACACCGCCGGATCGTCCACAAAATCGGGCCACCCGAAGCGCAGATACGGCTGCTGCCATTTCTCGATAGCCCCGCGATTGTGAATGGCAGCGATCCGGCCGACGATCTCGCGCCCGCGATAAGCCAGCCAGTAACGCGCTTCACAGTAGTCGAAGGCGGGGTTCTTGTCGCGGCGGAACGTCTGGTAGTCATCCATAAAAAGCGTGGGAACCCAATAAGGATTACCCCGATACAGTTTGTTAGGAAAACGGATAAACGCGCGCAGTTCGCGCAGATTAGTCACTTCTTTGATCGACACGTCCATAAAAGGCTCCTCGCATAGATTAAACCACGAATCCGCGTTAGTATTCTCTAGTCTATACTAATCTACGCGAATCGCCACAACCCTATACAACCTGCGCCAGGGTCTCCGAGTTAAATGCGCTCCTTCTTCCCCAACACACGGGGAAGAAGGAGCGCAAAAGTGACAAAATGTCAACGGGTAGCGCGAACACTCAGTCGCCCTGCCAGCAACCTACGGCGTATAGGCTCGCATCACCAAGGGCAAGTAGATCATACGAACACGCTCGATGAATTGTAGCACACCGAGCTGGGACGTATTCTGGTAGGATTGACCGGTAGGATCGCTCCAGACAACGACGCTGTCTCGCACACCATCGCCATTTTCATCGTCATTGACCTGGAAGTCAAAACCGATAAAGACACCAGGCTCCGGCATCACGTGCGTTAGAGTGATCGCCGCCTCAACGATGTACGCGCCATCGATAAGCAACGTCTCTGGCGTACCAACGATAACCCTTGTCGCGCTGGTCAACGTATCCGCGGAGGCCGCCCCACCAAAGCTCTGCTCATTATCGAAGTTAACGCGATACTGCCCGTCGTCCGCTTCGTAACTGGTGGTCTTGGCATTGTTCTGGTCAACAAAGACCTCGATGGAATCTTCTTCCCAGGGATTGGCGCTCTCCTTGCTCAAGAGCGTATCGGATACCACCGCGTAAACATACAGATGATTCTCGTCCCACATCGTCTTGACCTTCGCGGTTGCGCCGTTGGTACCCGCCACCCAAACGTCGGTCTCGATCTCCGTGGCGTCGGTCCACAGCGCGTCGGCGTAGCCATCGATAACCGGCGTCCCTTCGATGGCCGTCGTCAACTTGATTTCGTCGATTAGAATCAGTGTACCGAATTGGGAGGGGTTGGTGAGCTGGCTGTGCGTCGGATCATTCCACGAGAGCACGGAGTCGTCGCTGCCATCGGTAACGCGCACATCGAAACCGACGCGCTTGCCGGCTTCGAGCGTTTCCGACAACGGGAGGCGCGCTTCCAGAACATAGCCTTGGGTATCCGTGATGATAATGTAGTTCATCCCCAGGAAGGTTTGGCTGGGGAAGGTGTAGTAGCGGTCGTCGGCCTCGTAGGTCTCGGTCTTGCCGTTGTTCTGATCCACGAAGACTTCCACTTTGTCACCAGGATTCGCGGTGGGGTCCTCGACCTTCACGATCACGTAGAGGTTATTCGCATCGTCCCAGCGAGCCTGGTAACTGGCCGTCATTGTTCCGGTAGAGCCGATCTCAACCCAGGGCAAAATCTCCCACAGTGTCTCGGTCATCCCATCCACAACCGGCGTGGCCCAGGAAACGAAATACTCTTTGATAGGCACCGGCAACTGGCTGGGATCCATGATGCCCCAATAGGCCCACTTGGCCTGCAACTCCTCGTCGAAGAGCAGCGGCAGGTTGATGCGGTCAATCGGATGGCCGGTTAGCCAGGTGTGATCATCGGCTAGGCCCCAGAACGTCACGGAACCTATGTCAGCCGCGTGGCTGCGGAAGACCTCGAAGATCTCCTTGTAGCGGTAGCCCTGCTTGATCAGGACTTCTTCCGGCACCTCATCGTAAGAATCCACATCGTTGGTGTAGATGCTCATATCCAGCTCGGTGATGTGAACTTCGCCCAGCTCGGCAAACATCTCGATGGTTTCTTCGATGGCCGCCACCGAGGGATTCTGGATATTGATGTGCATCTGCATCCCGATACCGTGGACGGGCACGCCTTCTGCCTGCAAGCCCTGCACCACGTCGTACATGCACTGGCGCTTGGCAGGATCTGTCTCGCCGTAGTCGTTGAGGATCAACGTGGCAGTGGGCGCTTCGCGGTGCGCGATAGTGAACGCGGTCGAGATGTAGTCGGAGCCGGTCAGCTCATACCAGCGGCTCCGGCGCAGGCAGTCATCCTGAGATGCATCGATGACCTCGTTGACCACGTCCCAGACGTTGACCACGTCTTTGTAGCGATTGACGACCTCGACGATATGGTCTTCCAGACGATCCAGCACCAGTTGTTTGTTCTCCAGCGTTGGCGTCAGCGGTTCGCCAGCGGCGTTCTCGAACATCCATTCGGCGGCCTGCTGATGCCAGACGAGTGTGTGGCCGTGGATCGCGACGTCATTTGCACGCGCAAAGTCGGCCAGCGCATCCGCACCGGTCCAGTTGAAGACGCCTTCCTCAGGCTGGATCGAACCGGGCTTCATCGCGTTTTCAGCCGTGAGGCTGTTGAAGTGTTTGAGGAACAGTTCCACGTGACGATCACTGGTAAGCTGCGTCGGCTCGAGCGCTGCCCCAACCAGGAAATCGTCCTCGTGGAATGCGTAGACCGAGGGAATGTCTTGAATTGGGGGCGGTGGTTCGGTGGACGGCGGCTCGGTCATCACGATGACAACGTCGTCGATGTAGAAACTCGCGTTAGCATCACTACATTCTGCATACAGGGTCAAGCCATCGGCTTCTGTCGTATACTTGAAGGAACCGGTTACACACGACCACGCATCGGAAGTGGTAGCGTCGTCGCTGCCCAGCCAGGGGTATGAGCTTGACTCGCCAATGGTGTATTGCAACGCGAAGTTCGTCCGGAAAGGCCCTAACCCTTCCGCCAGACGGATACACCCGCTGATTTGATAAGTGGCGCCGACCTCAAGCAAATTCAGAACATTTAAAGCCGGGCCATGGTAACCGTCCGATCGTCCTGTCACCTGGAGGGCATAATCGGCGGTATGCACCGTATCAGTAACCACGGCGATTTCAGTCGTTGCAACCCCACGCGCATACCAACCCTGCGAAGTGCCATCCTCGTAGTCATAGATAAAGACGACCGGCGGCGGCGAGGTCATGACGATAGTAACATCGTCGATGTAGAACGAGGTAGTGGCGGCGGGGCTTTGCACGTATAGGGTCAGCTCTGTAGCCTCTTCGGTATACTCATACGTCCCCTGCACACAGGTCCAACCATCAGCGGTCACCTCCTTCTCCCCGGTAGGGGCAACCCAGGAATACGTATCTGTTCCGCCGGCAGTGTGCTTCATCGTAATGATCGTTCGAGTTTCGGTGACGGCCTGTCCCGAGAGCAACCGAGTGCACCCGCTGATAGTATAGGTGGCACCCACCTCCAGCAAGCTGAGGACGTTTGTGGCGGCGCCTTCATAGTCCGCTGTCCTATCCGTCACTTTCAGACTTTGCGTGCCTGAATGTGCCGCTTCCGTCGTAGCTGCCACAGTCGAGCCACCAAATGACCACCAGCCCTGCTCCCCGTCCTCAAAGTCGTATGTGGCAATTACTGTCTCCTGCGGCGCAAGGGATTGTGCAGCCACGGGTTCGGCGGTCACCATGGCCGGGGACAACAAGCCGACCAAATAGGCCAGCACTACAAACAACGAAAGCCGTTTGCGCCAACTCCGTTTCGAAGAACTCTTTTGCATGGTTTCATCTCCTTTTTAGGCTAAATAGAATTGATTATGGTCTATCAAGGTATCAGGTTTCGATAATGTGTCACCCAATGCGCAATAAGCACCTCCTTACCTGTGAAGTTTCGAGGAAATTCCCTCACTTATTTTAGCATAAAAAATTCTGGTTGTAAATAATTTCTCGGTAACGTTTTCGGCAACGTTGCCGAAAACGTTACCGGAAACCCTAAAAAAAGCGCACTAGCGCGTCTCAAAGGTAACGTGCGCTTCAGCCAATCCGTGCGCGGTGGCGGTCACGGTCACGGTACCCGGTGTAATCGTGGATTGGAGGATCGCCAAGCACAGCCCGTTGAAGGCCCGGCGCCGGGTGCTCTGGAATGGCTCGTGGCACACCGGATTGCCGTTGTCCACACCGATAATGCGCGCCGGTCCCTGCACGTCGAAAGTCACGCGGTTGCCCGCATTGGGGACGAAATTCCCCTGCGCGTCGCGGATGTGCACGGTGAGATGCGCCACGTCCCGCCCATCCGCCGCGATGGTCTCCCGATCCGTAAGCAACTCAGTCTGCGTCGCCGGTCCCGCTGTGACGATTTCCTGCACGCAGACAACCTCACCAGCACGCTTGCCCACCGCCTTGAGCACGCCCGGCGCGTAGGGTACAGTCCAGCGCAGATGCAAGTCAGCCGTCGTAGGCCGGACGAACGACTCCCAATCCTGCTCGTCCCAGCCCTTGCTCAGGTCCAACCCGTAGCGGGGGAAGCGCAACACCTGCTCACCGAACGAGACGTCGTTCAGGAACAACTCGACGCTATCGCAGTTTGTGTAGCAGATCACCGGGATCACCTGCCCCTCGCGCCTGGGCCACGTCCAGTGGGGGAAAACGTGCAACACTGGCGCGTCCGTCCACTGGCTCTGGTAGAAATAATACTCATCCTTGGGAAAGCCGCACAGGTCAATCGGCCCGCAGGACGTGTTCTTGGCGGGCCAGCGGACTTCGCCCAGGTAATCGATCCCCGTCCACATGAAATCACCGGCGACGTAATCGTGCAGCTGGGTGAACTTCCAAAGGTGCTCGGCCTGGATCATCCGCGTGTGGTACGGCCCGTGCCAGCCGTGCGCGCGCTCCAGATCGTACTCGCCCCGGACGCCCGCCACCGACGTGTTTTCCGTGCCGATCATCCGGCGCTGTGGATAGCGATGCCGGTCGACGCTGTAGCACAACTCGCGACGCTCCGCCCAACGGTCCACGTAGTTGTAGCCGACCACATCCAGCGCTTCGAGGAAGGCGTCGGTGGTCGGAACGTGTGCCACGATATTGTCGCACGCCGAGGTCACCGGGCGGGTGGGATCCTCTTTGTGGACGGCGTCCATCAGCATTTTGAGGATTTCGACGCCTTCCGGCACGGTTTGCTCCGGGATCTCGTTGCCCACGCTCCAGATCACGATGCTCGGGTGGTTGCGGTCGCGGCGCACCATGCTGACCGTATCGCGCACGGCCCACGCGTCAAAGTGGTCGTGATACCCGTAGGCGAACTTGCCCATGCGCCACTCGTCGAAGTTTTCGTCCATCACCAGGAAGCCCATCCGGTCGCACAGGTCGAGAAACTCCGGCGCGGGCGGGTAGTGACTGGAGCGGATGCCGTTGCAGCCCATCGCCTTGAGCATTTCCAGCCGTCTCTCCCAGACGCGCTCCGGCACGGCGGCCCCCACGCAGCCGCCGTCGTGGTGCAGGCAGACGCCGTTGATCTTGACGCGCTGCCCGTTAAGCAAAAAGCCCTGGTCGACGTCGAAGGCAATATCACGAATCCCCAGCGGCGTGATGAAGCGGTCCACTTCATCCTCGCCATCCTTGACCACGCTCGACACGGTGTAGAGATACGGATCCTCGACCGACCAGAGGTGCGGCTGCGTCACCCGGATGCGCTGGGTGAACGTGTGCGTCTCGCCCGGCGCAATGGGATGGCGGCTTTCTGCCGTCGCCACGGCGTTACCCTCGGCGTCCACAACCGTGGTTGTCAGGATGCAGGCTTTCTCCTGGTCGCGCTCGTTCTGCACCTGCGTCAACACCTCGACACGCGCCACGGATGCCGTCGCCAGCGGCGTGCGCACGAAGACACCCCAGTGGGCGACGTGCAGCGGATCGGTCACGATCAGCCAGACGTGGCGATAGATGCCCGAGCCGGTGTACCAGCGCGCATCCGGCTGCTGCGAGTTATCGACGCGCACGGCGAGGACGTTCTCCTGCGCGCCGAAGTGCACGTAGGGCGTCAGATCGTAAGCGAAACTGGTGTAACCGTAGGGATGAAAGCCCAGATGACGCCCGTTGATCCACACATCGGCGTGCTTGTACACGCCATCGAATTGCACCGTCACCCGGCGAACCGCATCCTCGGCAGGCAGCGCGAAGCGCTTGCGATACCAGCCCACCCCGCCGGGCAGGTAGCCGCCCCCACCGCCGCACGGCGCGTCCTCGCTGAACGGTCCTTCGATACTCCAATCGTGGGGCAGGTCGAGCGCGCGCCAATCCGCGTCATCGAACGCGACGACTTCGGCGCCGGGGATGTCACGTTGGATGAAAAGCCAGTCTGTGTCGAAGAGACTATGCTGTCTGGTGTGATGCATACGAACCTCCTACAGTCACAAGACGAAATAGAAATACACAACCACCACCACAAGCTGTACAATCATTATTACCACAAGCTTAGCCTGGAAGCTCTCCTTCGCCGTTTTGTGGCGGAATACCTTCATTCCTGCCAGTGCGCCGAGCGTCCCGCCAAACAAAGCCAGCAACAACAGCACCTTTTCCGGCACGCGCATGGCCTGCGAACCAGCGATGGACTTGTCATAGGCGTAGATGACAAATGTGCTCAACGTCATAACGATGAGCCACGCGAGCATACCGTCCATCCCGAGCGATGCCAGCACCACGGTCACAAAAAGCGCCAATCCCAACACACTACCAAGCCAGCCATAGACTAGCGTCCCGGTCCGCGACACTCCCCGCCGCGCCCGGCAATCGGGACAGTGTTTGGGCGGCTGGAAACCACGCTCGGCATAGAAACGTTGCTCACCGGCAGACCAGGTAAAGCTACGCCCACATTCGACACACGCGATTTGTTGATCGCTCATCTTGAAGGCCTCCCTTAACCGGTGGACAGGACTCGATCAATGACGTCTTGAAAAAGTGTATCCTCTATTCTATGTGCAGCGACGAAATGTGCAAAGTGGTATCATTGACGCCCACACCGACTCCGGTATACTGGCTTTTGGTCGCGCACCGATGCGCGACCACGAAAGGAGGATAACAATGGAATCGACAACACTGCCAATGGGCAGCAAGAAAAACATCGCCTTGGTGGCGCACGACAGCCGCAAGGATGATCTGATGGAATGGGTGCGCTTCAACCGCGAGTCGCTGATCCAGCACGAAATCTACGCGACGGGAACAACAGGCTGGCTGTTGCAGCGCGAGTTAGGGATCGAAATCCACCGCATGCAGAGTGGCCCTCTCGGCGGCGACTTGCAGATCGGCGCGAAGATCGCCGAAGGGGAAATCGACTTTCTCGTCTTCTTCTGGGATCCGTTGGAAGCGCAGCCGCACGACCCCGACGTGAAGGCGTTGCTGCGGCTGGCCGTCCTGTGGAACATCCCCGCTGCAACCAACCGGGCCACGGCGGACTTCATGTTCTCGTCCCCGCTGATGCACCAGGATTACGAACGGATCGTGCCGGATTACGCAACGTACCAGCGCGAACGGGAACTACGGCTGGAGCAGTTTGTGGCGGAAGAATTGCAGTCCTCCGCCGCAAACCTCCCGGAAACCACACCCTAGACCATCAGAAGTTCCGCAGTCCCAGCAGCAGGTAGATACAGGGAATGAGCGTTCAGTCACCCATTTCCCATTATCCATTACTATCTTCTTGGGAGGATTGCCGTGCAATCTATACCTGACTGGTTATTGTTGTGGAAAGAATTGGTAGAAGCGCAAGCCCGGCGGCACAAGCCTGCGGCAGCCGATGCAACGCCCGATGTCTGGCACGCCAGGGCGCGCACCTATCACGAGGCAGTACAACAACGTTGGTCACAGCCGGATTCCAGCCGTGAGTTCATCGCTGCCGACCTACATGAACATCCCGGCGAAACCGTGCTGGATATCGGCGCGGGCACCGGGGCCTGGACGGTGTTCCTGGCACAAGTTGCACGCCAGGTAACCGCGGTAGACCCCTCGCCAGCGATGTTGCGTCTGCTGCGAGAGAACGTCGCGGAGGCTGCGTTGACCAACGTGACCATCGTCGAAGGCGGCTGGCCCGAAGTGGTCGTGGCTCCGCACGATGTCATCTTCTGCTCCCACGCGCTCTACGGCGTCGCCGACTTCGCGATGGCAGTGCAACGGATGGCGGCAGTGGCGCGACGGCGTTGTTACCTGCTGCTGCGCATCGTCACGCCCGACAGTGTGATGGCACAAGCGGCGCAGCACATCTTGGGGCAACCCCACGACAGCCCTAACTTCCAGGTGGCCTACAATGCCCTGGCTCAGATGGGGATCTTCGCCAACGTGTTGCTGGAAGACAGTGGTTTATGGAAACCGTGGACCCATGACAGCCTTGAGGACGCCTTGGACGACGTGAAACGGCGCTTCAGCCTGGTGAATGACGCCACCCACGATGCCTTCCTGCGGGACCTACTCGCCCGGTATTTGACCGAGGTGGACGGGCAATGGGTCTGGCCACGCAGCACCCGTTCCGCGTTGGTGTATTGGGATGTGGGAGATATACGAAACGAGCCTCAATCCTCATCCTCCAACAACGCTCCGGGATCGAAGGGCATCACCTGAACATGCACACCAGCAGGGGCGTGATCCCAGTCCTCCGGGATGATCGCCAGCCCGTTGGATCGCACCATCGAGTTAAGAATACCCGATCCCTGATCGCTGGTGAGTGAAGCGCGAATACCGTCGGCGCGACGTGTGATGCGTACGCGCACGTAATGTCGCCGGGTGTCTTTGCTAGGGATTGCCTGATCGAGAGTAGCTTCAAGCGTGGGTTTACGCAAGTCCTGCACACCGAGCATCGTCAAAATCGCCGGGCGTGCGAACAACTCGAACGAGACCATCGCGGAAACGGGATTGCCCGGCATCCCCAACATCGGTACGGTGCGCGGCGCGCCATCCACCTCTGCCGTGATGTAGCCGAAGGCCAACGGTTTACCCGGCTTCATCCGTACGCGCCAGAAGGAGATCTCACCTTCGGCCGCCAGCACTTTCTTGACAACGTCGAAGTCGCCCACCGAGACCCCACCCGACGTCATCAGCAGATCCGCGCCTTGCGCCAGCCCCGCCCGGATCTTGGCGGTGAGGTCATCCACCGTGTCCTGCGCGATGCCCAACATCAACGGAACGCCGCCATAATGGAGCACCTGTGCCGCATTCGAATAGCTGTTAGCATCACGGATTTTGCCGGGCAGCAGCGGTGCATTGATGTCCACCAACTCGTCGCCAGTGGCAAGGATGGCGACGCAGGGCCGCCGGATCACAGCGACTTCGCCATGGCCCAAGGCTGCGAGCATCCCCACTTCCTGAGGGCGGATACGCGTCCCGCGTGTCAGCGTGCGCTCGCCGGCATGCACGTCTTCCCCTGCCAGACGCACATTTGCCCCGACCTTTATAACGGCAAAGCAATCGACCCACGCGCTCCCCGGGAGCGCACCCTCCTGGTGGGTCTCCTCGAAGGGAATGACGGCGTCCGCGCCCTCCGGCATCGGCGCGCCGGTCATAATGCGAATCGCCGTCCCGGGCGTGACCCGCTGTTCGGCAACGTACCCGGCGGCCAGATTCTCGATGACGCGCAAGCGCTTGGGCGAGTCCGGCCCCGCGCCCGCGAGGTCGGCAGCCTGCACGGCGTAGCCGTCCATCGCAGTGTTCGCATGCGGCGGGATATCGCCCGTGGCGATCACGTCCTCAGCCAACACGCGGCCCAGCGTCTCCAACACCGGCACGCGCTCCGCCTCCAGCGGGTGGAACATCGCCAGCACCTTCTCCAGCGCCTCTTCAACGCTCAACATCGGATATAGTTCATGTTGATGCTTCACTATTTGCTTCTCCAGCTACCTTGCGACTTCCCACGCTAAATGTTGTAATTCCGGCGCGATGAGCTTTTCCCAAGCCAGTTGGACCGCCGCCGGTGAGCCAGGTGTGGAGATAACGACTTTGCCCCGGTACGTCCCTGCGGTCGCTCGCGAAAACATCGCGGCGGAACCAACCTGCGCGTAGCTCAGCATGCGGAACAGTTCGCCGAAGCCGGTCAGGTGTTTTTCCAGTTTGGCGGACAAAACGTCGATGGTCGTATCGCGCCGGGAGATGCCGGTGCCGCCGTTGAAGAGGATGATACACGCGTCGCTGCTGGCAAGCTCGTCCAGCACTGCCGCAACCTGATCCGGCTCGTCTTTGATCAACCGGTAGGCGACCAGATGATGTCCCGCCGCCGCTAGCGCAGCTTCGAGGTAGTGTTTATTGGTGTCGGTCGCTTCGGTGCGACTGTCACTCACGGTGACCAGTGCCACAGGAACCGCACCCTGTGCCGCTGCAATGGTTTTGTGGTGGTGCATACTCCGAGAAGTCTGCTGCGCGTTCACTTTGTGATCCTTTCACTATCCACAGACAAACTTCTCAGAGTATACCGGAGTCTGCACAACCGTCAATGCAAACGGAAGTGCAGTTACGTATGATTTTCGCTGGCAGTCGAGGTTTTGGCCGGCAAACAGGCGTCCATTCCTGATCATAACCGGCTAAAACCTCGACACTCAAAACTGCCTACTACCGGTCGCTATGGCCCGAAATTCCTCATCACCAGCGGCAGATAGACATTGCGACAAAGTCGCGTTGGTGGGAAAAGCGCCATACCGCGCAAATCCCCACCATCCCCCAGTCTAAACACTTTCTCGAGCGTGTTGCTGGTGGTGTCCAGCACACCCACCCAACCATCATAGGGGAAAGTAGCGTAGACGAATGGCCCGGCTGCCAGGGGGAAGGCTTCGACCTCCCAGGCCGTCCAGCCAGTGCCCGTCACGGTGGCCACGACTGCACCGGTCGCTGTATCGAGCACGTAGACGTCACCCGTATCGGCATCCGCCACATAGAGCCGCTGCCCGTCGACCGAGACATCTACATCGGAAAGCCATTCCGCACCGGGGACAGGCCAGGTGGCGATCAGGCTATCGCTACTTGCATCGATTACACCAATGCTATCACCTCCCTGGTTGCTCACGTAGACCCGATCGCAGGCTGGTGTCAACGTGAGACCGTGTGGCGCAACGAAGCCGGTGATGACCTTAGTCACGGTCATAACTGCTGTATCCACAACGGCCACTGCACCACCAGCACGCAGAGCAACGTAGAGTTTGTCGGAACAAGCTGCCGCCAGGCTCATCGGCTCGTTACCCACCGGCAACGTCGCCGTCACGGTGGGCACGGCGGTATCGATCACCGTGAGTGTGCCATCCCCGCGATTGGTCACGAACGCCCAGTCGCCATCCGGGCTAAAAGCGACATCCTGCGGATTATTGCCCACCGGCAGAGCACCCGTCGGCGTCAAGGTGGCGGTATCCACGATCAACACTCGATTGCCGTCACGCAACCCCACGTAGAGTTGCTGGGCATCGGGACTGAGTACGCCGCGGAAAGGTATATAGCCATACGCCGAAACGTCGATGGCGATGCCACTATCCAGGTGATAAAAAGTATCCACCACATGGATCACATTCTCATCGTCGTTAAAGACAAAACCAGGCCGCAGCACGCTAGCGGTAAGCGCCGCCGAGTCTGTAAGGCTCGTCCCGGTCACTGTGAGCGTGACCGTTTGCAGCGCTCCGAGCGGTGTGCTGGCCGGCAGTTCCACTGTCGCTGTTACCGCGAAGATCGCACCTGGCGCCAGCGGGCCAGTGGTGTTGGCCGACAGCGTCGTCGTCCAGGGGATGGTGCTCAGCGCAAGCGCAAAGGTATCGGTCACCGCGGAAAGGTTGGTCACATACTCGTGGAAGATAACCGTCTCGCCGGCTTGTGCGACCCGGTGCGGTGCGGAGGGTGCTACAACCACACCGTCAGGAGCAAGGCATGCGCTCTCCATCGGGAAGAGCGCCAGCCCGCGCGCGGAACCTAAGTCTTGCAGCGGGATCGTCTTAACGATACTCTGTGTCGCGGTGTCCACGACTGCCACTGAATGCTCATAAGGCCGCGAGAAGTAGGCATAGTCACCCGCGCCTGCTGGGAAACTCTCCACATACCACGCCCCCGAACGCTCCGCCGGGATGATGTCCAGCACTTCGCCGGAGAAGGCGTCCACCACCAGCATCGCCCCGCTATTGGCATCAACGACGTAGAGCGTACGTCCATCGGGAGAGATGTCGAGCATTTGCAACCAGTCACCCTGGATGTCCCAGGTAGCGATGAGCGCGTCCGTTGCTGTATTGATCACACCGATGGAACCATCGCCCTGATTGGTAACGTAAGCCCAACGGCCATAGGGCGAGATCACGATTCCCCAGGGGCTGTTGAACCCGGTGATGGTTGTGGTCACGGTAAGCGCGGCAGTGTCAATAACACTCACCGAACCGCTGTCGCGGTTGGTTACGTAGGCCTTGCCCAGGCATGGACTGGTGACCACGATCATAGGACTGCTGCCTGTGGCCAACGTTTTGGTGACTGCCTGCACGGCAGTATCGATTACCGAGAGCGTACCGCTCCCACGGTTGGGAACAAAGGCATACGCGCCGTCCGGAGTAAAGGCCACGTTGTGCGGACCATCTCCCACCGCGATCGTTTGCGTGAAGGGTGTCTGCGTGGCCGTGTCCACGATGAGTATCCTGTCGCTGCTCAAAAGGCTAACGTAGAGCCGCGATCCGTCGGGGCTAAGGCCGCCCAGGAAAGGCGCGTCGCCATACGGGGACGTATCGATGACACCAACCGCCGCGTGGAGCACCGTATCCAGCACCTCGATTCGATTGCCTTCTGGGACGAAGACATAGCCATATTGACCCGAGAGCGCAGTCGTACGAAACCCACCGCTGTTGTTAATCGCCGCCTGCCCCACCCGGCTTGCCGTGACCAGACCATCATCCCAGTCGCCGGGCGCTGCACCAGCGGGAACATCCACCCATACCGTAAAGGTATAGACTTCCAAATCCGATAGAACCGGCGTCTGGCTCAACGGCGCGCCACCGGTGGTGCGCACTGCAGTGGGCCACGCCACACCACTCGTCGTCAGATCGAACTGCCCTGGCTCCATCAGGTAGTTGGTGAGGGTATACGTATAGATAGTCGTTGCGCCAGGCTCAGCGTACTGCGCTTGTTGGGTATCTGGTTTCACGTCCACGGCGGGGCTACGGCAAACAAGGAACTCGTAGTCGTAGTAGATCAGGTCGTTGTCTTCGGTATCGTCCAGTTGCATATTCAGCATTGTATACTCGCCCGGGAATAGAACATCATCGAAGAAGGTGATGTTGCCCACGTCCGAAACACTCGCGAGTTCTATCCATCCGCTGGTCGAATCATAGCCACGCAGGACTGCATCCAGTGTATCGTTATCTTCACTGTAGAGTCTGACGCGTGCCACGGCAAAGGTCTGCCCGCCATATTCCCACAGATTATCCAGGTCACCCATCGTTTCAGCAGAACGCCCGGTGACAGTGATGTAATTCGAGCACAGCGCAACCGTGTTTAGAGTCGCTGTAGCGGAAAAGAGCGTGGGGCTGGTCACCGAGGTTGCCACCAGAGTCGCGTGATCGGAATCCCCAGACGCAGCAGATGCAGGGATTGTCACATTGAGGACCAGGTCCAGGGTTGCGCCATCGGTCAACACGGGGGTCATGGTCATGGGAAGCGTCGTGGGCCATAGATTGCCGCTGAGCGCCAGCGTAAAGGTATCGGTAAGCCCTGTGAGGTTGAGCAAGGTGTGTGTGTAGACCACCGTTGCCCCCGGGACGTCGTAATCCTTGGCCCACGCTGGAAATAACCCCAGGAAATTGCCGGAGACCTGTGGCACAGCACGCTCCAAAACATCCAGCCAGCCGCCATCCTGGCCACCGGGCGGCGCGGCATCGTACCAGTCCCAGCCCAGGTAGATAATCTGTCCACTGCCGTAGGGCAGCCAGGCGACTTCAGCGTTGTTGCCGCCGCTGCTATAGATCGCCAGCCCACCCGCCGGGAAGGTGCTGCTGTCGAGCCCCCAGGTGGCATTGTTTGATGGTAGCGTCGCCGGACCTCCTTGAAAAGCCGTGCCCACTGCCGCGGCAGTGATGCTGCTGGGGTTACCACCGCTGTGGCTCAGGCTGAACCCAAAGACGGGGTTGAGAAAGCTGCTGCCGTCGTCGAATTCGATCAGTCCACCGCCACTGTTGACAAAGTCTGAGATAACGGCCCGCGCTGCAAGGGAAAGGTCAATGCCCAGACCAGAGTCGTTTTCTAGTTCCGGGATGACCAGGATATCAGCCCCCGCCAGCGCTGTGCTCCAGGCGGTCTCATCAATGCCGGTGAACGGCAGCACGGTGTGCCCCATCGCCGCCAGCCCGGCCTGCACATTGTCCGATTCACTGCTCGTGGTATTTTCTGTATCGACGTAGGATGGATCATCAAAGACGGCGACCACGGCCGTCCCCGCCAGCACCTGATTGACGGCGGACGGCAATCCGCTGGGCGCTGTGAGCGCCGGCTGCTGCTGAACCGGCGACTCGATCTCCGGAGGGGGATCGGAGGCCGCCACCTTCCCACCACCTATGAGGAATGAAATCCCCAACATACCCAATACAAGAATCAAGGGTAGACACATATGTAAACGTTTCATTTCGTAACCTCCTATTCAACTATGACCTAACCAACATCCAGAGTGAAAGGATCACGAGGAATCTCGGTCGCAAGCGCCAGAGCGTTGGCAACCGGAATATCCAATTACACCGGGATCGGGGCGATAACCTGCGAAGAGGCCAGCAGCCACGCCACCCACAACGCATTGACAAGCGCGCCGAGGTAAATTTTGCCGGTGAGCAGATAGCACCACGTCGAAATAAGCGCCGTCAGCGCCAATACCAGCAGCAGTTGGAACATGGTCATGATGAAGGTCGCCATCACGCCGCCGGGGCCAACGAGGGGCACGATGTTGAACAGCAACAGCGGCGCATATTGCAACAGAAGAAACAGCAGCAATGGAACGACCTGGATGAGCACGTTCGTCACACTCCAATCGACGAAAGTGCGCCACCACGTCGCTTTTGGTGGACGGCGCACCGTCCCGTGCAAAAAGGCTCCCGCCCCCACAAAGCCTACAAGCAGGAAGGGAAAATACAACGCCAGCATCCCTACACGATAGGGCGTCAAATCGCTTAGATAGGGGAAAATGCAGCGCCAATCGACGATGAAGATCGCCTCCAGGCCGGCCTGAAGGATATAGGCCGCGGCAAAGAGCAGCAATCCGAGCAGCGCCGTCTTGCCCAGATACGACCCCGCCAGTCGAAGACGAGTCGGGTGATCGGAGACGCCCAAATCATCCAGCGTGACGCTCTGCGGCGCGGCTTGCTGCCGGTACCAGCGCCGGAAAAGCCATAGGCCGATCAGGTTGATGACCAGGAACCACCAGACGAGGCCGTTCACCATCATCATCGGGAACAGCCCATCGATGGGGACAACGTAGAGGTGAATGGCAAACAGCACCATAATCAACGGAATGTAGAGCCATTTCAAGAGGCCATTAACGAAAACGGCACGCCGGAAAGACCGCCCGGCAGGGCAGTGATACTGTGCAGGCGCGGTACGTTGCAGGGCGCCGAAGAAACGCGTGGACAGCAGCAGTCCGGCAAGCGGCAGGAGCGAAAGCAGCCCGGCGAGCAGAGCGACGAGCGTTGCGGCCTCCTTGAGCGGCCAAATCTGGCGGGCGGGATCGCGCCACAGGTCCGGCGCGGGCTGGAGTGCCGGTTGCATCCAACTCACCGCCTCGGCAATCGCACCACGATGGAACGATTCCAGGATGTGGATCGTGTGCGGCATAGTGACGCGCCGCGCGCTCCCGTCCGCGAAATCGCCATACGTCACGCCCATCTGCGGATCGTCCACGGGAATGACGCGCTGCGTGACCGGCGTGGACATCCATTCACGCGCAAAGTCGCGCGTCCCGGTCATCCGCGCGCGGTACTCATCCCACCGTCCAAAGATCATCAGCATATTCTTGGGATTCGTAGGAGACGCATCCTCCCGGTAGGCGAACCCAGAGATGGACAACGCCTGCACCGTGGGATCGCTGAGGGCAACGGTGTATGCCATCTCCGCGCCCAAACTGTGGCCCATCATTCCCACGCGTGCCTCGTCTACAAAGGGCAGCGCCTTGAGATAGACCAGCGACGTGATTCCGCCATACGTCGGATCGAAGTCCGGCGCATCCGGGTCGTTGGGTTCGCCGGAGTTGCCGCGCCCGATAGCATCGATGTTGAGAACGACGATGCCACGCCGCGCCAGTTCGATGGCGTAGGGATCGGCAGTCTCGCGGTTGTTTTGGTAACCGTGGATGTAGACCACGCCCGGCCCCGGCGTCTGCTCGGTCACCGCGCGCGGCTGGAACAACTTGGCGCGAACACGAATGCCGTTGTCATTGTCATAGGTGACGTTGCGCACCACCACCCGTCCGAAGTCCTGCTGCACCAGCGAGGCCAGGATGACCGCGCCAGTCGTCACCAGCAGGCATATGACCCAGGCCCAGAGCATTTTGCGTCGATACTGTGGAGAAAATAGTGATGTAGTCATGGCGTTTATCACACTCCTTAGTGTTCGTAAAAATATAACTTCCCGTATTTTACGCTCTAAGCCCCGTCCCCGGGGCGCTTGTTCGGGAACTTATTCTTTTACA
>JAFGSL010000126.1 GCA_016934645.1 Anaerolineae bacterium | reverse complement strand
TATCCTGAAGACATGATCGAGAATCAATTCCAATAGTGGCTTACCCACCTGGGGGTAAGCCAGGCCTCTCTCAGAAGGAGGAGCACAAGCTTGGCCCGCCGAGACTGTAATCTCGGCGGGCCGTTCGTTTGCCCTTAGGGTTCGTAAAAATATAACTTCCCGCATTTTATGCTCAAAGCCCCGTCCCCGGGGCGCTCGCGCGGGAGCTTATTCTTTTACAGACCCTTAGAACTGTGCGAGCCTTGCCATCAATCAAACAGTATTTGCCCTACTGGATGCCCTCCCCGTTCGCCCAACGGCGCAGCAGACCATCGACGTCGTCCAACGAAATCTGTTTCTCGTCGGCCAGCGCCTTGATATGCTCGGTGATCGTTTTGATGTGGGCATCGTCCAGCGCCAAACCCAATTGTTCGGCGCGGTTCTTGATGGCGTTCCAGCCGGTAAGCCGGTGCGCGATGCTGACGTAGCGCGTCAACCCGAACGCCTGCGGGTTGATGATCTCATAGGTCTCCGGGTTGTTGAGGATGGCCTTGGCGTGGATACCCGCCTTGTGCGTGAAAGCGGTGATGCCGGTGATGTAGTTGTTGAAGGGCACATCCACGCCGACCATCTGCGCGACGGTGGCATCGATGGTGCGCAGCAGGGGCAGATCGTACTTGGCGACGGAGGTAGGATCGGTGGCGTAGAGCCGCGCGATCAGCCCGCCAAGCGGTGTGATGCCGTTGCGCTCGCCGATGCCCAACACTGTCGTATCCACATGTGTCGCGCCGGCATCGAGTGCTTCGTAAGCGTTGGCGATGGCGCAGCCGGAGTCGTTATGCCCGTGGAACTCGATATCGCAGGTCACGCGCCCGCGCAGCTCGCGCACCAGTTCGTAGACCTGGCGCGGCGTCGCCACACCGACCGTATCGGCGATGCCCACGCGATGAACGCCAATGTGGTCGACGGCCTCATAGATGCGGAAGAGGTCACGCGGATCACTGCGGAACGAGTCCTCGGTGCTGAAGCGCACACGCACGCCTTGCGATCGCACGAACTCGACCACTTCCAATGCCATGTCGATGATCTGCGAAAGACTCTTCCCGTGGCTGAATTCACGCAACATCGACGATGCCCCGATAACGACATCCACGCCATCCACACCGGTTTCGATCGCCACTCTGGCGTCCTCGATACGGCAACGGATGTGCGTCAGGATACGGCACTTGAGACCCAGACACGCGATAGCTTTCACATCCTCAAGCTCTGCGGTGACGCCAGCGGGGAGGTCAACTCCAGACACTCCACGCCGAATGCATCCAGCAGGCGCGCGATCTCGATCTTCTGCGCCGTCGTGAAACTCGCCCCCACAAACTGCTCCCCCTCACGTAACGTCGATTCGATGATAGCAAACTGCTGCAACGTCATTTTCCTCCTCCTTGAGAGTAGTCCAGTAGTCATGAGTCTGATAGTCATAAGTCTCAGTAAACCACAAAATGCTCTGAGGGGATCGCCAGATCCCCGTTCTGGTCTGGATCTGGCGATCCAGACCAAGCAAAATTCGATCTACTGAGTCTGACCGAAACAAAAAACCGGCCCTAGTGATGGATCACTCCACTAGGGCCGGTTCTCAGCAAAACACAATTTCCGGACCTAGCGGTCCGGCTTCTTGCAAACACCCATCTCAATTAGCGATATGACATTTGGATACATTTTTTAGTCATTCATCCTAAATCTGGCTAAACTGCTCGAAATTCCAGCGTAAACACGGGAATTGTCAATCAAGACCAGGACAGACCTATTGACAAGGCAAAATTGCAGTGTTATAATGTTATAAAGAAATACCAAAGTGCCTTTCATAACAAAGAGCAAGGGCCTAACCACGTAAATTCTTGCACAATGAGCGAGAATACGGGCGTCGATGGCCAGCTTAGTTCCGGTTTATCCGGGTTAGGCTATTCATGGTTGATCGAAATTCTCCAGTTCCCATCTATTATCAACTCAAACTTCATTTCAAGCAGCAAATGGAAGCCAACATTTTGCGGCCTGGCGACCGCTTGCCCACCGAGATGGAGTTATGTGAGTTATACGATGTCAGCCGTGCCCCCATTCGGCAGGCTCTCACCGAACTGGCCCGCGAAGGCTTTCTCTATCGCCGCGCCGGGCAAGGCACCTTTGTGGCGCGCGGTACCTCCACACGTCTGGAACGACAAACCGATATCCACGTGCTAACGCACTATGATGTGTTTTGGCTCGGTTCGATGGAGAGCGCCGTCCATACCTGGAACCTGCAACATCCCGACCAGGAAGTCAAATTAAAAGTAACGATGTGCTCTCGCAGCGATTTTCACCGTCAGTTGCGGCGGTCGGTCGCCCAGGGGGAAGCGCCGGACATTGTGCCGATGGACTATGTGTGGATTCCGGACTACGCACATTCCGGTTACATCGCGCCGTTGGACAAACTGGACAAACAATGGGCGCGGGAACTCGCCGAGAGCCTGGAAGCGCCCGTGGCCCTGAACAACACTGTCGATGGGCAACTCTACGGCGTACCGGTGCAGGCAGACGTGTCCGGACTGTGGTACCGGAAAGATTGGTTTGAGGCTGAGGGCATCGCTCCCCCGGAAACATGGGAGACCTGGTTAGCAATTATCGATCATTTTGCACTACCGGAAGTCCAACAGCGGTATAACAATCAATACGCGGTTGTGTTTCCGGTAGGCGCAGCCGCCGGCGAAGCTGCAATCTATCTGCTGATTCCATTTCTTTGGACCGCCGGCGCGCAGATGATGGACGGCGCGGATGCACTCAACCTGGATGATCCGGCCATCTACGCGGCATTGCGGTTTCTTCGCCAGATCACGAAACAGCGGCGCGCGTGTCTCCCGCCTAATATGGTCAACTTTAGCTGGTGGGACCTGACCGTCCATCTTGCCAAAGGCATGACGCCGATGACGCTGGGAGGGACGTACGAGTGGCCGCGCATCCAGGACGAGTCCGATTGGACTGAGGAAGAAGATGCAGTCGCACATTTGGGGTTTATCCCGGCGCCACGCCCGACGACAGCGTCGCCACAAGTGATGTCGCTGGGGGGCACCAGTTGGGCGATTTTACGGCAGTCGCCAGAGGGCGAATTGTGTGCCGAAATTCTCAAACAAGTCTCCAAACCGGAGGCATTGAAGGCTTACTGCGAGGAACATTTACAGATCGCCCCTCACCGCACCATCAACGCCAGTCTCAGCAGCGGGGGACATCCCTGGCTTGAGCAAATCATCCCATTCCTGAGATTGGCACGCCCACGTCCTTTTCTAAACAACTATTTACATGCCTCGCTTTTTTTACAGGATATGCTCCAGAAAATACTTTGGGAAGACGCATCTATAGAAGAAACTGTGCAGCGCACGGCGCAAGCCCTGGCCCTGTTGGTATAAACATTGCACCAACCACGTACAGCGTTGGAGAATGTAATCCAAGTTCATTTTTAACTCAATTTCAACAAGGAGGTGTGCCATACAAATACTCGTAAAGCTAATAAAAAACCGTTTTCCAATTTCACTTAGTAAACTCGAAGGAGGTTTGTAATGAAGAAGCGACTGTTTCTGTTGTTGAGTGTTGTGATGATATTGGCGATGGTGTTGCCGTCCTGTAAGAAGGCCACACCTGAGCCAACGACCGCGCCCACCCAGGCTCCCGCAGCCACAGCGGTCCCCAAAACCGAGGAACCTGCAGTCAGCCAATATCATCAGGCTCCGATGCTGGATTCGATGGACCTGCCCCCGGTCGAAGAACGTCTGCCTCTGGATATCATGGTCGTTCAGGTCGTCGATTCCATCGGCAAGTACGGCGGCACCTGGAACGATGTGACCTGGTATGAAGGCGCAGGCAACATCAAGATGAAGTTGTATGATCCGCCCGTCCGTTGGAAGGCCGACCTCACCGGTTACGAGCCGGGCCTGTTGATCGAGATGCCCACGTGGACTGACGACGGCAAGACCATCACCTTCAAGTTCCGCCGGGGCATCAAATGGTCCGACGGCGAACCCTTCACCACCGCCGACCTGAAGTTCTGGTGGGAGGACCTTGCCAAAAACGAGGACTATAAGACGGTATCAGTACCCTGGTGGGGTCGCAACACCGATGGTACCCCCATCACTATGGAATTCCCCGACGATTACACCTGGGTGCTCAAGTTCGACAAGCCACAGTACATCATGCCCTACGTTTTGGCCCAGGGCTTCTGGGAATGGGAGCCGCTGATGAAGCCGGCGCACTTCCTCAAGCAATATCACCCCGCCTACGACGGCCAGGCCGGCGCCGAAGGCTATACCGAACTCGACCTGATGGACCGCTGGTTTGATACCGCCGGCTATCCCTGCTTGATGGCGTGGTGTCTGAAGGAATACAAGGCGGGTGAGTATCGTATCCTCGAGCGCAACCCCTACTACTGGAAAGTCGATCCCGAAGGCAACCAACTGCCCTACATCGACGCCATCCGGGTAGAAGTGGTGGAAGACAGCGAGGTACGCCTGCTGCAGGTG
>JAFGSL010000125.1 GCA_016934645.1 Anaerolineae bacterium | reverse complement strand
TTGTGTTTGACACTGTCCTGCCGCAATGGAACTACCGTGTCCTGCCCACCCGGACAGTTATTTAATTCCCATTCCTAAGCATATAGACGTTTACTGACCCGAACGTATCTTGCTAAACTTTCTACGCTTATAAAGCAGCAGCATAGCTTTAGACTCTATCCGAAAATTGTGCTTGCGAGCGTTTTTGGTGCGTCAACGGCGAATTCTCGGATAGGTTCTTAGTTTTTCATGTTCAGGTCAGTAGAAAGTTATGTTTGGATCAGTCAATCAATAGGAGGAGATAGACCCATGAAACTCTCACACGTTGTGAATTTGGTTCTCTTGTGCGCAATATTGACCGGTGGCTTGACCGCGCGCTCCACACCGGCACAGGCAACGCAGACGGCCTACGATTGTTCCACGGCGACCGGCCTTCCTCAAGCCGAGTGCGAGGCGTTGGTGGCCCTATACAACGCCACCGATGGCGACCATTGGATCTACGGAGCCGACTGGCTGCAAACTGCCACACCCTGCACCTGGTATGGCGTCACCTGTGAAGCTGAACGCGTGACGCAGCTTTCCTTATCCGGCAATCATCTCACAGGCGCCCTCCCGCCAGAAATCGGCAACCTCACTGCGTTGGGATCTCTTTCTTTAGGATACCGAACCATAGAATATTATGAGACCGTGTTTAACCACCTGACGGCCCTCCCACCGGAGTTCGGCAACCTCACCGCGTTGACAACCCTTAACCTGGGTGCTAACGACCTGACGGCCCTCCCACCGGAGTTCGGCAACCTCGCTGGGTTGGAGTGGCTTGGCCTGAGTCGCAACGACCTGACGGCCCTCCCGCCGGAGTTCGGCGCCCTCTCCGCGTTGACATACCTTAACCTGGGTGCTAACAACCTGACCACCCTCCCGCCGGAGTTCGGCAATCTCACCGAGTTAGATGAGCTTAACCTGTACGCCAACGCCCTAACGGCCCTGCCGCCGGAGTTTGGCAACCTGTCCGCGTTGACAAAGCTCTTTCTGTACAACAATGACTTGACGGCCCTCCCGCCGGAGTTCGGCAACCTCGCCGCGTTGACGTACCTTAACCTGCAGGACAACACCCTGACGACTCTCCCACCGGAGATCGGGAACCTCGCCGCGTTGACGTACCTTGACCTGTCCTACAACATCCTGACCATCCTCCCGCCGGAGATCGGCAACCTCACTGGGTTGGCAAATCTCAACCTGACCGGCAACGCCCTGACGGCCCTGCCCTCGGAGATCGGCAACCTCACCGAGTTGTGGAGACTTAGCCTGTACGGCAACGCCCTGACCGCCCTCCCGCCGGAGATTGGCAACCTCACCGGGTTGGGTGAGTTTGACCTGAGGTACAACGCCCTGATAGCCCTGCCACCGGAGATTGGCAACCTCACCGGGTTGGGTGAGTTTGACCTGAGGTACAACGCCCTGATAGCCCTGCCACCGGAGTTCGGCAACCTCACCGGGTTGGATGAGCTTCACCTGAACAACAACGCCCTGACGCCCCTCCCAGCGGAGATCGGCAACCTCACTGGGTTGAGAGAGCTTTACCTGTACGACAACGCCCTGACAGCCCTCCCAGCGGAGATCGGCAACCTCACCGGGTTGGATGAGCTTCACCTGAACAACAACGCCCTGACGGCCCTGCCACCAGAGTTCGGCAACCTCACTGGGTTGGAGTGGCTTTACCTGCACCACAACGCCCTGACGACCCTTCCAGCAGAGATTGGCAACCTCACCGGGTTGCCATCCCTTGACCTGCACCACAACGCCCTGACGGCCCTCCCGCCGGAGATCGGCAACCTCACCGAGTTGCGGGGGCTTTACCTGTCCAACAACGCCCTGACGGCCCTCCCGCCGGAGATCGGCAACCTCACCGGGTTGACGTCCCTTTCCCTGTACAACAACGCCCTGACCGCTCTGCCGCCGGAGATCGGCAACCTCACCGGGTTGGATCGCCTTTACCTGTCCAACAACGCGCTGACGGCCCTGCCGCCGGAGATCGGCAACCTCACCGGGCTGGATGAACTTTACCTGTCCAACAACGCGCTGACGGCCCTGCCGCCGGAGATCGGCAGCCTCACCGGGCTGGATGAACTTGACCTATCTTACAATGCGCTGACAACCTTGCCGCCGGGGATCGGCAGTCTCACCGTGAAGACCCTTGATCTGCACAACAATGCCCTGATGGCTCTTCCGCCGGAGATCGGCAACCTCACCGTGGGAACCCTTGACCTGTACAATAACGCCCTGACCGTCCTCCCGCCGGAGATTGGCAACCTCACCGTGGGGACCCTTGACCTGCATAACAACGCGCTGACGGCTCTGCCGCCGGAGATCGGCAACCTCACTGGGTTACGGGGGCTTTACCTGGACAACAACGCCCTGACCGCTCTGCCGCCGGAGATCGGCAATCTCACCACTTTGTGGTGGCTTTACCTGGACAACAACGCGCTGACCGCCCTCCCGCCGGAGATCGGTAACCTCACCGCGTTGACGAACCTTTTCCTGAACGATACCGCTCTTAGTGGTGAAATGCCGGAAATGCTGACCACGCTGACCTCCCTTTATCGTTTTACTTTCTATAACACGGCCTGGTGTGTACCAGAGACAGGCCCGGTGCCCGCGTGGCTGGATACGGTCGCGGTTGTCCATGGCACCGGATTGGTTTGCGGGCGGGCGACGGGCAGCCTGTGTGGGGCTGTCTCAAACCCTGACGCCATGCCCGCCGTTGGTGTGTGTGCGCACCTCTACCGACCCATTGAAGGGTACGAATTGAGCTACGTGACCACCACCCAAACGCTGGCTGATGGCACATATCAGTTTGATGGCTTGGGACAAGGCATTGACTATCGCGTGGAATTCATCGACCCCACACATATCTACGCACCGCAATACTACAACAATCAACTTACCCTCAGAAAATCCACACCGGTGACCGTCACCCTGGGGATGACGCGCACGGGCATTGATGCTGTGCTGTCGCCTGCTGTCGTCAAATCGGCTGCGCCTGCCGGCATCGTCCTCAACGGCAAAACGTTGGTTTACCAGCTCCTTATGTATACTGATATAGATACTACACTGCGTCTCTACGACCCGCTGGATGCCCACCTGACGTGGCAAGGCTTCGTTGGTCCAGCGCCGGATACGCTGGCTTACACGGACGGCGCGCTCACCGGCACCGTCGCGCTTGCGGCTATGACACCCATCACCCTCGCTTTCGTTGTTCAGGTCAACGTACCACCCGAATCTTTTGTCAGTGAGTACGCCCAGGTCAGCAACACGGCGTACTACTATTTTCCCGGTGAGACGCTGGTGCTGGCGCATCCGTCGAACACGCAGGTCAATGTCGTGCACAATGTAGTCGCGACGGTCTATCTGCCGTTGGTGGTGCGTAGCTTCTGAGCCGGATGTAGAGGAGGACATATTGGCAGATTTATTTGCCGCCGGTTGCCAACTGGCGTCCAGCCCGCGCCGGCTATCGCGCCAGGTATGGATAGATGCGGGGCTGTTGGGATTCTTCTGTTTCTGCATCTATTGCCTCCTGATCCGCTATACCTTCATCCTGCAAGATGGACAATGGCAGTGGGATGTCACCCAGGGAGGCAACGAACTCGCGCATTTCGAATTGGTCCGAGCTATTGTCGAAGGTCATACCTTCCCACTAGACCAATTCCTACTTTCCGCCCCTGCCGATCTGGTGTCCTACAACGACCACTTCTATTCCAACAAACCGCCGGGATTCCCGTTCCTGGCCACGCCAGTCTACGCGCTCTTCCTGTACTTCTGGCCGTGGCTGGCGGATAAATCCATCCCTAATTTCCTCTCGCTCTTTTTCGGCGGGATTGGGTGCCCTGACCGTGTTGTTAACCTACTTGTTGGCTTTCGAGATCGGCGTGAGCCGCCGGGCCGCCGTCTTTTGCACCCTGGTCGCCGGCCTGGGGACAATTGTACTGGTGTATGCGACCTGCTTCATGAACAACATCGCCAGCGCCGCCTTCCTGCTATTGTCACTGTGGAGCGGGTTCCGCGCCGCGGCAACCGACCACCCCGCCTGGAGCGCGCTGGCCGGGTTCAGCATCGGCTACGCGATCCTATCAACCCGGCGGCGCTCGTAACCTTAGCGCCGCTCGTGGTGTACTTCCTGAGAGCCTTGTTCCAGGCGCGCCGCCGTCCCCAAGTCGCCACCCGTGTGATTTGTGCTATCCTGGCCGGGTCGGTACCGCTGTTGCGGTTGGCGTACTACAACTTTCAGTGCTTTGGAAATCCGTTTCTCACCGGATACACTGTTTTCTCACTTCTGCCTGAAGTGCAGATCGAAACCCCGCTCGCAGCCTATACCCACGGCTCTTTCTTGCAAGGTTTGTGGGGGTTTCTATTTGGGCTGGACAAGGGACTCTTCGTCTACACGCCGGTTCTGCTGTGCGCCATCCCTAGTAGCTATTGGACTGTTGTCCAGGCCAAACGCGGCTCGGCCCGGCTCAAAGTGTGGATTGTGATCGCGACTATTGCCGTCTCCATCCTGCTCTTCGCTCCCTACCGTTTTTGGTTTGGCGGTCATTATATGGGGCCGCGCCACATCCTGCCGGCGATCCCACTTGTGGCCCTGCTGATGGCGCCGTGCTGGGAGGGGCTGCCGGGATGGGGCAAGGTGGGCATGGTAGCGATGGCCTTGCCCTCGGTGGCGGTGCATTGGATGTTGGCCTTCTTGCAGCGTGACACGCGGGCTTTGTCGTTGTCCTGGTTCCATGCTGTCGACGGCCGGCTCGGCTATCTGTACACCGACATCCTCCCACTCTTCCCCACCACTACGATGGATATCTGGGGTATTGGCCTGTTCCGGGCCGTGAAGCTGGGCCTCGTCATCCTGATTGCGGGCCTGGCACTGCTGCTCGGTACGCGCTTCGGCGGCACCCGCGCTGGCGGCAACCTTTGACGGAGGATTAGTGTGGATTCGAGGTTCATTTTTGCAGGAGGTAACCCATGCGTACGTTTTCGCTGTATCGAAGATGGTTGTTATGCGGATTATGTGCCGCATTGCCGCTGTTGGGCGCGCTGACGCTGCTGCGTTCCCGCGCCGTGGATGCCGGATTGCCGGCGTTGCCACCGCGCCGCCCGGTGTCCCCCACGGCTCCGATGGAGCTGGAGCCGGTAGGGAGTTTCGGGCTGCCGGGCGAGACGGCCCAGGCTGTGACGCTGCAGGGCAACTATGCCTACGTGAGTTTTGGGCCGTGGCTGGTGGTGCTGGATGTGACGCAGCCAACCGCACCGGTGCAGCTCGGCCAGACGCTTTTGCCCATGACAGCCACGCGGCTGGCAAGTCAGGGCGTCTACGTCTACGCGCTGGCCGGTGGCCTCCAGGTAATCGACGTCGCCAATCCTGCCGCGCCGGCGGTCGTCGGCGCTTGCGCGCTGCCGGGGAATCCGCGGGACATCGCGGTCGCCGGCAATCACGTCTATATCGCCGCCGGAAGCGCCGGCTTGCGCATTGTGGACGTCAGCAACCCGGCCAATCCTCACGAAGTGAGCGCATATACCCAAAACGAGGCGCGCTCCGTGGATGTGGCCGAGACCTACGCTTACATCATTGACGCGAAGGTTTTGCGCGTGGTGGATGTGTCCACGCCCACAGCCCCTCACGTATCGGGCGTTTACACTATACCATCGACGGCGAATGTGGATTACACTTCAGCCATTGATCAAGTAGTGGTGGTTGGGAATCATGCCTATGTGCCGGGTTCGATGGTACAGTTTTATGATGACGGCAAGATAGGCATATATAACTTTTACGGTTGGCTGGTGGTGGTGGACATTTCCACAATACAAGGAACCCTCACCGACGTAGCTGTGTCCGGGGGATACGTTTACGTCTGCGCCGCACAGCTCCAGATCTTCCAGCATCTGGCTAGAGCGCCGATCCTTGGTCAAGGAGTATCTCGGATGGCTTTCAATCCTGGTGAACTACTGACTTATATACGACTTTTGCACGCAACGTTGAGGGTATACAAGTCACAAATCCGTTTTTGGTTGACCGTTACACTAATCTTATTCTAACTAATACCATTCTGGTCAGCCATACAAAGGCGGTGAACATTGAGGTTGGCAACAGCATAACACTGGCTAACACGCTATGGGGCGATGGTGCGTGGACCAATACCATTCCCATCACAGGGGAGGGGGCTATTTACACCACTGCTGGCTACACCGGCACGCCGGGCTTTGTGGATCCGGCCGCCGGCGACTACCACCTGCGCCCCGACTCAATAGCCCGCGAACTGGGTGTGGATGCCGGCGTAGATCACGACATAGACGGCGACCCCCGGCTGTGGGGGGAGGTTATGACCTCGGCGCGGATGAATGTTTCAAGATCGCCTTCGACCTCACCCAGCACGCCACACCCGATCTGTCTCTACCGGGCGCACCACTTACGTTTACCCTCGTTCTCACCAATACCGGCACTGAAGTCCTCCACGCGATCATCACCGACACTCTGCCCAACACGCTGAGCCTGCGCACTATGCCCACCCAGACCGTCTTTCTGCCCGACAGAGGCGTGATCCTCACCTGGACGGCGGTTATCACCGCGCCCGGTGGCGTGTGGACACGCGATGTCATTGTTACTGTAGCAGAGGACTACGTCGGGCCGTTGACGAACAAGGTGGAAGTGACGACGGCGGAAGGCGTCAGCGGGCATTCGTGGTTGATCATCAATCCCCGGCGCGTCTACCTGCCGGTGATGGCGCGCAAATTCTGACACAAAACAAGGCCCCACAGTCAACTGTGGGGCCTTTGAGAATCCCGAGTTGTCCAGAGAGCACGCTATCCGAGCGTACCCCCCTGTCTACCATCTACTAGCAATTCACTGCCCGTTCGAATAGTCCGCGCCCAGGATAATCACGATGTCGTAATCAGCGGTGGGGTTATTGCCATTCACGACTGCCGACTGCGGCAGCTTGAGCAGGGCGAGGATTTGCACAGCAGTCATTGGCTTGGCACGATTCAAGATCACCAGAGATGTGTCGTAGTCCTGACGATCCGCGTTGTCGTAGGCGGCGATCGCCAGACCATTGGCTTCAAGGAACTCACTGGTTGTAAAAGCTAACCCGGGTGTCTGTGTGCCGTTCAGCACAGAGACCGTGGCAGACTCCTCTGCAAGCGTTTGAATATCTCCGTTGGTCGTCTGCAGGCCGAACACTTCATCACGCACTTTGCGTATCTCGTCGCGCAGCGGGATCAGGATTTGCATCTCGTCAGGCGTCGTCTTGAAGAGTGTGCATGTCTCATCAATCACGCGAAAGGTGACATCCTCGTCCATATTCACGCGGCGTGCCAGGTTTGCCATAGCGATGATTTCGTCCAATTGCAACTTGGGATCGATTTTGACCGATTTCTCCAGGATTTGCAGCATCTCCGGAGCCTGGGCCGCCAGTTGTGGGAGCAAGTTGGCCTCTGTAACCCGCTTGAGGACAGCCTTAATGACCTGCTGCTGCCGCCGCGCGCGGTCGAAGTCACCGCCGTTGGTATGGCGGGTGCGGGCGTACTTTAACGCCTCTTCCCCGTAAAAGTGGTGTGGTCCGGCATCGACGTGAAATACCTCAACGCCATAATCGGGGGTCGGATACTGGGTGTCGTGAATGGTTTCCGGCACGTCGATGTCGATCCCGCCAATGCGATCCACCAGTTCGACAAAGGCCTGGAAATTGAAGCGCACGTAATAATCGATGTCGACGCCCAGGTTATATTCCACCGTCTCTACAGCCAAGGCCGGTCCACCGCCAGGATGATCGTAGGCATCGCCGAGAAAGTGCGCCGTGTTGATGCGCTCCTCGGTGTAGCCAGGGATATGCACCCACAGATCGCGTGGGATCGAAAGCACACCGGCCTTCATCGTTACCGGATCGAGCGTACCCAGGATCATCGTATCGGTGCGCCAGAAATCTTCCTCCTGGGCACGTTCGTCAATGCCGAGGATCAAAACGGTGATGCGGTCGGTATCGGTCCATACCGGCAGCGTTTCGCCTTCGACATGGCTGACGTTGGGGCTTTCCTCTTCCGTCTGTTTGATCGTAAACTCTGGCAAAATGTCCGTGACGGCGACACCCTGCCGCACCTTGACAAACACGGCAAAGCCAGCCACAACGGTCAGGAGCATATAGATAAGCAAGATGGCCAGGTTGATCAGCAACTTATACGGCAGCTTATTCAGAGGGGCGTTGGTCGGTGTTGAAGCCATAGGTCTTCACGTTTTGGATGGAGACTTAATTCTGTGGTGGACCTGAGTAATCACTGCCGAGGATCACCACAATATCGTACGCCGCATTGGGATCGTCGCCTGTGATCACCGCCGTAGCAGGCAAGTTCAGCAAACTGACGATGCGAGCGGCAGTCAACTGCTTACCGCGGTTCATCACCACCAGCGACTGCCCGTAATCCTGGCGATCAGCATTGCCAACATTGGCGATGTCGAGGCCTTGCGCTTGCAGGTAGTCGGACGTCGTCCCAGCCAGTCCAGCGCGCGTGGTTCCGTTGAGGACGGAAAGCGTTGCGACTTCCGGTGTAGGCGTCACGGCAGCAACCTGCCCCGGTACGGGTGTGGGGACATCGGCGGCGAAGACGTAATCGCGCACCTCGCGCAGCTTATCCCGTAAGGGAACCAGGACTTGCGCGCCATCCGGCGTAATCCATTGCTGGGTGCAGGTCTGGTCGATCACCCCAAAGCGAATGGTCGAGCGATCTATCTGCGTTGCCAGATTCGCCAGCGCCAGGATTTGATCCAATGCCATATCCGTCTGCACGGAGGCTTCGAGCATCTGATAGATTTCGGACGCGTTCTTTGCTAAGTCGGGCAACAACTCGACGCTGGCTACTTTTTCCAGAACAGCCGACATAACCTGCTGCTGGCGGCGCGCGCGGTCGAAGTCACTGCTGCTGTGGCGTGTGCGCGCGTATTTGAGTGCCATTTCCCCGTCGAAGTGGTGCCAGCCAGCCTGGATGTATAGGGGATCGTAACCGTAAGCGTAATCAGGATAGGTGTGATCGTTGATGTCCTTCTCAACGTAAATATCGACACCGCCGATCATATCCACGATGCTGACAAAGGCCTGGAAGTTGAGGCGCACATAGTAGTCGACCGGGACGCCCAGGTTGTATTCGATCGTTTCCCGAGCCAACGCCGGGCCACCGCCGGTGTGCTTGTAGAGATCGCCCAGGAAGTGTGCGGTGTTGATGCGTCCATCGCTATAGCCAGGGATGGGAACCCAGAGGTCGCGAGGGATGGAGAGTACGCCCGCCATCTTCGTAGCCGGATCGAGCGTCAGCAGCATCATCGTATCGGTGCGCCACGGCCCGGTCTCCTGCGTGCGCTCATCGACACCGAGAAGCAACACGGTCACGCGCTTGGTCCCTGTCCACGTGGGCAGAACCTGGCCAAACTGGTACTTGACGTTCTCGCTAGGTCCAGTACTGCTTGGCAGTCCTGGCGTGATGCTGCCCGGCGTCGCCAACATCCCACGCACCCACGATACGGCAAACAAAATAATGCCGCCGATAATGACCAGGAATACGAAACCCAACATCCCGGTAATCAAGGTCGGCGCGGCATTTTTCCGTCTCCGTCTTACCATTGTATGACTTTTCTGTTGCATCGAACGCAATTATACCATACCTTGGCTCAAGACTACAAAAGTCTCAAACAGGGTCTGATCATTCTCGTTGTGGTTCCTTTTCTGCTCGGGGCGGATCGCCAGCTCCGCGTTTTACGGTTCATTTCAGCTTCAAACGGGGAACTGGCGTTCCCCTCCAAGCGAGAATGATAAGGCCCTGAGTCTCAAACGACATCCAGCGTTGTTGATGTTTCGTTTAACGTGTTAACTGCTTAACCAGACCCACTGTGAGACTTTTGTAGTCTCAGTAGATGTGATTTCTACGTTCGTAGTAACGACTTTAGTCGTCCAAAGACCGCTAAAGCGGTTACTACGAACAGATTTTCGATCTACTGAGTCTGCCGAGTGCCTCCTCCCATTGTGCGATAACAGCCTCGGTATCGTAGTGCGTCTGGATAAAGCGCCGGCCCGCGCTGCCGAGCCGCGCTCGTGCTTCGGGATCGTGCAGCAGCGCGAGCACCGCTGCCGCAAATTCCTCCGCCGTGTCCGCTGTCAGCAAATGCTCGCCCGGGGTCGCGCCGAGGCCGTGGTTGCACACCGAAGTCGCCACCACAGGGACGCCAAGCGCCATCGCATCCACGACCTTTTGCAGCAACCCACCCGCCACGAGCATGGGAGAGACGAAGACCGTCGCCGCCCTGTACCAGGAGGCCAAATCGTCCACAAAGCCGGTGACGGAACAAGATTCATCATCCGCACGTGCGCGAAGTTCCGCCGGGGGATGCCCTCCGACAATATAGAAACATGCATCGGGCATCACTTCACGGATGCGGGGCCACACGTGATCGAGAAACCAGGTGACACCCGCGAGGTTGTGCGCCCGGTCCATCGCGCCGACGAACAATAACACTGGCGAGCCGGGCGGGATAGCAGGCGATACATCCGGGGCAGCGAGGGCGGCAGGTGCCAGCGGCAGTAACTGCAGACGGTGATCGCCGCACACGGGGGCCAGCAGCGCCCGGTCGCCTTCAGAGATGGCGAGGATGAGATCGTGGCGGCGGCAGAGCAGCGGCTCGAACGCGCGAAAAGCGATAGCCATCGTTTGAGCCAAAAGTCGTTTGAGGCCGCGCGCGCGAACCGCCTTCTGCTGCCACATAAACCAGTTGACATCCTGGGTGCGAAACGACGAGGGCGGCAGGCGCATGCCAAGCAAGACGACGGCGGTCTGGGTGGTTTCGACGTGAACGAGATCGGGACGCAGTTCGCGCAATGCGCGTTTGGTAGCGCGACGCAATGCCAGGTAGCTGCGTGCCAGTGCCGGAGGCCGCCATCCCGGTATGGAACGGTGGTGTGGGACCGTAATGACGCGTTCGCATATCGCTTCGACCTGTGGCAGCAATGCGCGCTCTTCGTCCCGAATCCGCGCCACAAGCGCCAGCCGATGTCCACGACGACGCAAAGCCTCCATCAGCCCAAAAAGCGATTCCCCTCCGGCGTGACCGACCGAGGGGGCGGGAAATTGTTTGTAGATGAAGAGGATTCGCGCCATATTAGCCGAGCGGCACGGCGACGACGATCATCTCGGGGCGACTCTGTACTTGTTCGTAGAAGAAGTTGGATACAGCTCGCTCGACGGCGCGTTCCACTTCGTCCGGCGCAGCACTGCCACGGGTGGCCTGCACGGTGCTGCGCACCACGGGCTGCGCGCGCATGGTCAAATCCTCGAGGACCTCGGTCGTCGCCAGCCCGCGCGCAGTGATGCGCGGTTCTCCGATCACCACACCCTGCCGCCGGTTGTACGAAAAGACGACGCTGCACACACCCGCGACGGCCAGCGACTCACGATCCTGAATCACCTGCGGGCTGACGGCGTCACCCACCAGCGAGCCATCCACGAAGACGTAACCGCCCGGTATACGCTCGCCCACCTCCAGATTGTCTTCAGAGAAGCGCAGGGTGTATCCGTTTTCCACCACGGCAATGTTCTTCCGGGGGATACCGACCTCTTGCGCCAGCAGCGCGTGCTGTTTGAGGTGGCGCAGTTCCCCGTGAATGGGTACAAAAAACTTGGGCCGCACGATGTTGAGCAGCATCTTCTGCTCCTCCTGACTGGCGTGCCCGGAGACGTGCACCGGCGCGATAGGGTGATAGATGACGTTCGCGCCTTTCTGGAACAGGCGGTTGATGACGCGATGGACGATTTCCTCATTGCCGGGGATGGTGTGCGAAGAGAGCACCACCGTATCGCCGGGCACGACGCGCAGCGAGGGATGCCGTCCTAGCGCCAGCCGCCCCATGATCGAGCGCGGCTCACCCTGCGAGCCGGTCGCCATAATCGTCACTTGATGCGGCGGCAAACGATTGATGTCCTGCAACGACAGGATAAGATCGTCGGGCACGTCGAGGTACCCCAGTCGCCGCGCCATTTTGATGTTTTTGATCATCGTCGTGCCGGCGATGGCGACCTTGCGCCCGGCGTTGCGGGCCACGTCCATCACCTGCTGGATGCGCGAAATCAGCGAAGCGAACGTCGCCACGACAACGCGCCCTTTGGCCTGGCGGAACACGTCGGCGAGTGCCGCGTTCAAGCTGTACTCCGAAGGCGTGGTGCCGGCTTGATCGGAGTTTGTGCTGTCAGCAAACAACGCCAGGACGCCGCGCTGGTTGAATTCCGCGAGTTTGGCGATGTCGCTCGGCCAGCCATCCACCGGCGTGTGATCCAGCTTGTAGTCGCCGCTGTGCACGACGAGGCCAAGCGGGGTATCGATGCCCAGCCCGACCGCATCGGGGATGCTGTGGCAGACATGGTACGGCTCGACGGTGAACGGACCCAACCGCACGGTATCGCCAGGTTCCATCGACTGCAATTTGACGCGCTTCTGCAAGTCCCGTTTGAGCTTGACTTCGATCAGACCGCGCGTCAGTTTCGTCGCGTAGACCGGAGCATTGAATTCCTGCAAGAAGTGCGGCAAAGCGCCGATGTGGTCTTCGTGCCCGTGGGTGATGACGATACCGCGGATGCGATCTTCTTTGCCTTTGAGATAGCGGTAATCGGGGATAATGTAATCCACGCCGGGCATATCGCTCTCCGGGAACATCATCCCCACATCCACAATGAGGATATTGCGCCCAAATTCGAGCGCCATCATATTTTTTCCAACTTCCCCCAGTCCACCCAGGGGAACAACTTGTAACTTTTCCATACATTTAACCTTGTTTCAAAAATCTGTGGCTCTATTTTGAGCCAAGCTCAGTATACTCTTAACACGGTTGTGCGTCAAGGTTGTGTTTTTTCGCGGATGCGTTCCAAAAAGGGTCAACTTTCCAGGTGGGACGCACTTACGCTTGGTAAATAGGTAAAAAATGTATCGAGACCACACCCCAGGTCAATAAAGTGTATCCCACCGAAAAATTGTCACACTTGTCATTGACGCGTATAGGATGCCGGGATATAATGATTTTGACGGTAGCTGAGAAACGCGTACTAAATAATGCACACTCCCTAAACTTGCGATCCGGAGTGCGTGGCACGAAAAAGTTAGTGATGAAGTATAGCAACCAGCTGCTATGTGCGCGATACTGGTACGATAAAAGCGTTGAGTAAGCGCTGTCTTGCTCTGGCCGAGCGAATGCAGGAGTTGCTCGGTCAAGCTGCTGGCTGTCTCTACTCGCTTGCGATGTAGATGTTGGAGATAGCGTACCCACGGCGGAAAGGGACGTTTGGAATTGGCTTCGCGCATCGGCAGGAACTGCGAACCGACCAAACCGTCGACATCGCTGAAATCATCTTCGAAGTCGTAATCGGTATAGCCACGATCGGCATAAATAGTCGCACCTGCCGGCAGATCAAAGGCGAAACCTTCGAACGTACTAACCTTGGCACAAGAGCCGGGAGTGAGCAGGACTTCGACCGGCTGACTGTCTTTCGTAACGAGTAAAATGTACCTTGACACCGTAGAAGTAGCGTTTCTTACTGGCGCAGTAACCACGATAGGCTTCGTTACGGTAGATCTGCGCGGCGGATACGAATATTGTCGCACACCGCCACCGGAAACGCGTCAATGCTGTAGATGGATTCCGTGTTCAGTGTTTTCTAGTATTCTGCCAAAACACCAAACACAACCCAAAACAGCGCCGCTATACGATTCAAGCGCTGACTGAAACGACTGGGCCCTAACAGCTTGGGCATATAGCCCTGCTTGTGCAGCATCGTGCATGCTTCAGCGTAGTTGCCAGCGAAGAACATAGTGGCCGTCAGCGCCGCGATCATCACTTCGGCATCGCTCATCTGGCACTGCGGGTCTTCATAATGATGTAAGCCCGTCAATACATCGCTATAAATACAAAAAGCTGCTATAATTTGCGTATCCATGGATTCCCTCCGCTATAGTTTTGGATTGCTCATCTGTAACTATAACGCGGAATTCATGGCTTTTCATCCCTGCCTCAAGGTGGCAACTTGGGTTATTTTAAGGAGAATGTAGGTGAAAACACTACGGATGATTCGGCTGCTGTTGTCTGACAATGGAGTAATCTGGACTGCGTGTTTCTTTTCTCGCGCTTTGCTTAGGCGCCTTGTAGGCGCACTAGACGGATATTTGAAACGGTTGGAAGAAAAGTATAAACTTGCTGGTGAACATAGTGTGGCAATCAATTACCTGGTGTGGCAAACTTATGACTGGCGGCAGCTTGGTGAGGAGTGGACAAAGTCGCCTGCGTGGAAGAAGGCAACTATTGACGAGGTTATGCTCAAGTATATTGAGCCGGGAAAGACGATTCTAGAAATTGGGCCTGGAGGCGGGCGGTGGACAGAGGCGCTACAAAAGTTAGCTACGCGGCTGGTCCTTGTGGACCTTTCGGAGAAATGTATTGCACTGTGCAAAGACCGCTTTGCGCAATGTGACAATATTGAGTTCTATGTGAATGATGGGGCAAGTTTGAGTTTCATTTCGGATGAGACGGTTGACTATGTTTGGTCGTTGGGTGTTTTTGTGCACATCAATCCACGCGAAACAGAGATGTATTTGGCAGAATTCAACCGAGTACTGAATAAAGGAGGGCGCGGTATAATCCACCATCCGCGAGATGGTCGCGTGCAACAAGATGGCTGGAGAAGCAAGGTAACCTCTGAAATGTTCCACCAGCTACTTGAAAAACAGGGCCTCACCTTGGTGAGGCAGATCGATTCCTGGGGTAATGAAAAGCAAGGTGACGTAGTTACCATCTTTGAAAAGCCCTTGAACTCATCCGATGCGGAAATGATAACAAGTTGAATGGTGGGTGGTTCGTGATGTAGCGTGTAGCCTTGCGGGTATGTTGGGTAATCCATTCCCTTTTGTTCTACGTTTGAAGTGGATTTCTTACGACTCCGCTAACGTCTGACAAACCGGACAAAAATACGTGCTGCGTTGTCCCTGCACGATGCGTTCCACTGCGTAGCCGCAGCGCGGGCAACGCTCGCCGGCGCGGTCGTAGACGCGGAGATAGTCCTGGTGCTGGCCCGTGCCGCCGCTTGGGTAGGCGTACTGTCCATCCAGACTCGTCCCGCCATTCTCCAAACCGGCGCGCAGCGCGGCAATGATCGCCGCGTGCAGACGCTGCGCCTCGGCTGCGGTCAGCGTGGCAGCGATCCGCTGCGGGTGAATCCCGGCTTGCCACAACGCCTCGCTCACGTAGATGTTGCCCAGCCCGGCGAGGAAGCGTTGGTTGAGCAGTAGCGGTTTGATCTCCCCACGGCGCTGCGCCAGATGCGCCGCCAACCACTCCGGGGTAAAGTCCGCCGAAAGCGGCTCCGGCCCCAGGTCGCCGGTGATCTCACGGGGATCGTCCACAAGGTAGAAGCGCCCGAACTTGCGCGGATCGATGTAGACGACCCACGCGCCGTCGCCTAACTGCCAGCGCAGACGCGCGTGTTTGTCCCCGCGCGCGGGGGCGTCGTCGCCGGGACCGTCGCGGTAGACGGCGAATTTGCCGCTCATCCGCAAATGCACCAACAGGGTTTGCCCTGTCGAAAGCGCCATCTGGATGTACTTGCCGCGCCGGTCGACGTTCGTCACGCACGCACCGGTCAGTGCGGCGCAGAAGGTCTCGGGATCGGGGCGATCCACCGTGCGCGCCCAGAGCACTTCCACATGGGCAATGGTCCGTCCGGTGAGTACCGGCGCGAGGTGACGGGCGATGGTTTCGACTTCGGGAAGTTCGGGCATAGAGTTTAACTCAGGTGCAACGCACTCAAATGCAAGTGCGTCGCACCTGAGACGTGTGTATTAGCGCGGGTAGCCGAAGCGCGATTCGTACCGTTGCATCAGGATGTTGAAGTGCGTCTGCTCCGCACCCGCCAGTTGCATAAAGAGCTTCTTCGCGTCCGGATCCTTGGCGATTTGCGCGCTGTTGTGGTACAGCTTGAACGATTTATCTTCCACGCCAAGCGCAAAGAGCAGCGCGTCCTCTTCGGAGGGATTGGGCGGCAGCTCGGCCAAAACCTGTTTTTCGGGTGGGAAAACGACTGAAACGGCATCGATGACTGCAACGGCAGCCATTTCGGGGATCATAGACCAGCCCTTACCCGCTTCAAGCGCCTCGTATTGGCGTTCGATGTAGTTGTAGTGGTCGACCTCATCAGCGGCTAACCGTTTGAACATCGTTGCCGCTTCCGGATCGGTCATATGCTCTGCAATGGTCTCGTAGAACTTGCGCCCATCGCTTTCCAGCTTCATGGCTTCGACCAAGACATCCATTAATTCCATGATTCACCTCCCGCGTTTAATAAGATTTACATATTGATTATATCACAAAAAGCAAAAAGAGCCGAGATCGGCCCGGCTCTTTTCTTGATACGACGCCTAACCCGGATAAACCGGAACTAAGGATTCGTAAAAATGTAACTTCCCGTATTTCACGCTCGAAGCCCCGTCCCCGGGGCGCTCTGCGCGGGAACTTATTCTTTTACAGACCCTAAGGAGCCTTCGACGCCCGTTTTATTGCTTGTTGTGCAAGAATCTACGTGGTTAGGTCCTACTCTATGGTGCACACTGCGCCGGGCTGTTTGACGCGCAAGGCCAGCGTCTCCATAATGGAGAAGCGATGTTCAAGACTGACGGTCTCAACAAAGCCCGTCGCGATGTCCAACCCAACTGCCAGATCGACATACTGCGGTTGCGCCGCGATGATCAGCACCTTATCCTGCGGAAGCGAGGGTGAGGCGAAGACGCCGCCCGTGGCTTGTTTCTCCACCAACTCAACTTCGAGGATGCCGCGCCGCCCGTAGACGCGCTGGAGCTTGGTGTAGAGCATAGGATGCATGGCAACGAAGTACGGCGGGTAGAAGCCCTCCGAGACCAGTTTTGCGGTGGCGGCGGAGACGTCGGTCAACGCCTGCCCCTCTTCGTTCCAATCGCCGAGCGGGAGTTTTTGCCGTCCGGTGATCGCGAGCAAGCCTTCGATGCCCTCGTCCGCGTCACCGCTGAAGATCAGTTTGTCTTCAGCCAACGCCAACTGCGTCGCGGCCGCCGCCACAGGCGCGGTGTCAAACGGCTGCCCGGCGTTCATCAGCTCCAGGTCCTTGGCGGTGATGACGAATTCCTTCATCAACGTGCTCATCGTCAACTGGCGGGCGATCTTAGCGCGCACGGGTTCACCATCTGTGCTTTTGTAGGTATACAGTGGGACAGTGTATGCGCCAAATCCTAACGGGCCGTACAGATCAAGGATTTTCCGGCCCACGACAACGCGACCGACCACATCGCTAACCGTAGCGTCGATCAACTGCCATTGTGCATCGGTAAGCGGGGCGTCACTGCGCATGAGAATGTTCTCCATAGATGAACTCCTTTCTAGGTAAGTCTATAGTCGAAAGTCAAAAGTCAAAAGTTATTTGCTCAGGCCGATCTCCTGACCGTGCCCCCATACAGTGGCTCGGTCGGAGACCGGCCACAGCTAGAATCACGCATCATGGCTTTCGTTTGAGCGTGCCGATAGTCCATACTTTGGTGGTCGGTGCGGCAGTTGGCGCCGCGACCGGCTTGAGGCGTTTGAGCAGCCGTCCGAAGAGGCTCTCGTGATACAGCTCTTGCCCGCGCGCATCGTCGATGACGCCCTTCGCACCGGGATCGACCATCTGCTCGACGAACTGGCCGTACCTTGCGGCGGTCTCGTTTTCGAGCTGGACATCGGCTTCCAACATCGCCTCGGGGTCTGCGGGCAACGTCAACGGATGGTGGGTGAGGGGCATTTCCCCGCCGCTGCCCACCAACTCTTCACCAAACCAGCCCATGTGCTGCATCTCGTTGATAGCCTGCGTCATCAACTGGCTGGAGATTTCCTCATCCGTATCCATCGTCAAGAATGAGTGAACGAGGTATTGCAGAATCGCCGCATACTCGTGATTCACGCCCCACTCAAGGGCGTCTTTGTCAACGGATGCCATCGCTGCTGCAGGTTCTTCAACCGGTTCCTCCGGTGCCGCCTGCACCTCCAGCGTCGTTTTATCGACAAAATGCACAAAGTCTCCATGGTGGCGACGCTCATCGGCGAGGATGTGCTTGATGTCAGCGCGCAGGTCAGGATCATCGATCTGCGTTAGATAGCCCTCGTACATCGCGATAGCGCGATCCTCCGCTGCGACGTCGCGCTGCATCCACTCCGGGCTTGTCGCGCCGGCCAGATCAGTGAATCCGCGCTGTGTTGTCGGTTGGCCGCCCAGACGCACGATCCACCGTGAGAGTATCCAAAGGTGTCGCATTTCCTCGCGGGCGATGCCCTCGATTTCACAGGCCAGTTCGCCCTCGCCCATCATATAGGCGTGACGCAGGTATTGGATGATCGCTGCATGCTCATCCTTCACCGCCGCCTCGAGCATCTGGATCAAACCAGCATTATCTGTTTGTGGCATAGTAACCTCCTGAAGTAGACAGTAGACAGGGAACTTGCGGTAGCAAGCCCCGTCTACTGTCTTCCGTTTGCCGTCTACCCGACTTTGAGTTCCCGGCTGTTTTCCCACAGCCCGTGGATATTACAGAGCGAGGTGGCAATCAGTGTGCCGGGGCCGTTGACCGTGACCGAGCACTTGGCCACAGGATTGGTCCAGACGGGGCCAGAGTCCGCACCCTGCGCGGATGCACCGTGCGCGGGGAAATCAAAGTGCCCCACCTGATAGATGAACTTGTCGCCTTCGGGCTTGAAATACAGCTCTATCCAACTGATGTGATGTGCGGTGGTGTTGGGATGAGGGATTTCTTTGCCGATGCTGAGCTTGACCACAAAGGGTTCGCCTGCTTTGACGACTTCCGGGGCTTCGATAACCGGGGCGTGCTTTTCCTTCTTCCAGTCCGCCGTTTGAATGGTATCACCGAGTTTCATAGTTATGCCTCCTTTGCATACAGTAAATGACAAACGATACTGGAGGCGGCATTATCGGCCGCCCATCTTAACTACAAACTATAGTCTACTCCCTACAGTGCAAAAAAGCAAGGCAAACAAGACACAAAAGTTTTACGACGAATCTCCTGCTTAGTGCCTATCCGAGAATTCACCGTTGACGCACTAGAAACACTCGCAGACACAGTTTTCGGATAGAGACTTACTCAAAGCAACGCAGCGACGAGCGCGGCGACTTGCTCCAGAAAAGCGTCATCGGTGTCGGTGAACGGGGCAAGGGCATGGGAGTCGATATCGATCTCGCCGACGACCACACCGTCCTTGAAGATGGGGACGACGATCTCCGATTTGACGTGCGGGCTGCACGAAAGATAGTTCGTCTCCTGCGAAACATCCTGGATCACGAATGTCATCTCCGTGTCGGCGGCCTGCCCGCAGATGCCCTGCCCGAAGGCGATGCGCATGTGCTCCGTGGGTGCGCCCACGAACGGCCCCAGCAGAAGCTCGCGCTCACGGGCCGGATCGACCAGGTAGAAGCCCACCCAATCGTAGTGCGCGACCTCGCGTTCCAGGAGCGCGCAAATCGCGTGCAGTTTCTCATCGCGCGTGCTGTCCTCGGAAGCCACAATCTCACGGATGGCGGTCAAAAGCGTTGCAAAGTCCTGGTTTGTCATTGTGTCAGTTCTCCTCTCAGAAATTGACTACGGAGCATGGAGTATGGAGTATGGAGTAGGAGAAACTCACACTCTTTACTTCCTACTTCCTACTCCTTACTTCCTACTTCCTACTCCTTACTTCCTCCGCCGTGCTTTCATCCGCTCGCGAACGCCGCGCATTTCCATTTCGACGGCCCAGGCGAGCATCTCCGGGCGCGGCGCAGCAAGGAGGGGCCAGGGGGCCAGCGCCCGCGCGCGCAGGACGGCGTTGGCGGCCTTGATGCCGGTGAGGCACGCGCGCTCCATAAACATCGCCGGGTTCGAATCGCGCACCCAATCGCCGCAACAGAAGAGGTTGGGCCAGGGGGTGACGACGCCCAGGTGTTCCTCCGGCCTGCCGGCATGCAGGAGCGTGTGCGTCGCGTCGTTGCGCGTGATGGCAGCGTGCAGGACGTGGCCCTTCAGTTCCGGCCACGCGCGGGTCACATCGGTGATGGCGTGGGCGAACAGCGTCGCATCGGGCATCGCTAAAAGGTCAGGTGGCCCGTAGAGGTGCGCTTCGAGCGCGCTGCCACCCGTCGCCCGTGCCCAGCGGATGTAATCGTCGTAAATGCGGTGCAGCCAGAAAAAGTTATCGAGGACGAAATCGCCGGAAAAGATGCCCGCTTCGGCGTCCCGGCGTTCCGGCGCGCGCGTGAACCAAAGCCGGATCACAGCGGAGGGCCATCCGCCGGGCAAGCGCAAGCCTTCGGCCCGGGATGCCGTATCGGGACTGGCGCGGAGTAGCGTTTCGGTGTCTGGGGCATCCGTAGCCAGGATAAGGTGAGGCGCGGTGAGGATGGAAGGCGGTCGATCCCCCGTGTTTACCGTCACCTGCCAGCCAGCCGCCGTGCGCGCCAAGTGTGTGACCCGTGCACCGAGCGTCACCTTGCCGTCCTGCGCCTCCAGCACGCGCAGCAGCGGCGTGACGAGAGCGCGAGCGCTGTCAGTGGGGAAGTATGAGAAGGCCCACGCATCCCGCCGTCTCAGGGTGTAGAAGCGCAGGAACGCGAAAAAGCCGGAGGCCGGGATTTGATCGGGGTTGGCGGGGAGCGCGTTGCGGGATAATCCGGTGAAGAGCGAGGTCATATCCGGCGACCAGCCTTTGCAGACGTCGACCAAAGTCAGGCCGTACAGGGGCTGGTCTTCGGCCAGCGGATCTATCGATAAAGCCGCCAGCAAGGTGACAAACACACGGAAGAGCGAGGCGAAGTTGCGCACGCTCAACATCGTCCAGAAGCGCGGGCGGGCGAACATGCCCAGGTAGTGAAACGGCGCGGGAACCCAGCTATTGCGGATGGCGCTGCCGATATTGGCGCGACGCACACGGCTCCCGTGCGCAAGCAGCCACGCCTCTTCCTGCGCGGGAACGAGCACCGGGCGGATGCGATGACGCACGAGCATCGCCTGGAAGTTGCGGTACGGCGACCAGACGGCGTGGACGCCATGCTCGCCGCCGAAGTGCCACGTCTGCCCCGCGTGTTCGAGGGTGATCTCCGGCCCGGCTTTGAGCCGTCCACCGGCGTACTGCGGATCGGCGTCTAACACCAGTGGGCACAGGCCACGCTCCGCCAGATGCAACGCCGCCGTCAGCCCGGCAAGGCCCGCGCCGACAATAATCGTATCGTGTGATGTGGTCGTCATAGGCATCTCTTCAACCACGAATCTTCACGAATCTATGCCAATTTTCATTTCTATTCGTGAGAATTCGTGCAGATTAGTGGTTTGTCTTCATCCCGGCGCGTAGGTGGAAATCCCTCCTTGCCGCGCGGCTTTGTAGCGCAGCAATTCTGCCAGCAGCGCCCACGGACGGGCCTGCATGAGCGAAGGTTCTACGTAGCACTGCTGGTAGCAACTGCCGCACGTCGATGGCGGCGTGCCGTAGATGTCCATCGCGCACTGCACAGCCTTGTTCCAATTGCCGATTTCCAGCAGATTCACGTCGCGCCCGCCGTGGGCATCGCCCTCGCGTTCGATGGGACGGCAGGGATAGGCCAAGCCGCCGTCGGGCATCACGCGCGGGGCCAACATCGGATAGCAGGCGTAGGGATCGAAATTGCACAGCATCCGCAAATAGGCCATACTGCCCAGAATCGGCACGCCCTGGCGTTTGAGGGCAATCATCCGCTCGACGAAAGCACGATACTTCTCGGAGACGAGCAATTCGTAGCGCGGCCAGTTGTTGACCGACTGCGGAGAGAACGAGAAAAGCGCCTTGTGCGCGATGCACCAATCCAGCACGGTTTCCACCTGCGAGAGCGTCTCCGGCGTCGCCACGCAGTTGAGCACCAGGCGGAAACCGTCCGATTTCTGGTGCTGCGCGACAATCGCTACGTTATCAAGGATGGCCTGCGCCGTACCCGGTTCCGCGCGGATCGTCTGATCCCACAACACAGGGCTGGTGGCGTCCACGCTGATCATGAGCCGGTCGATCAGCGGCAGCACGTCCATGCGATCGCGGAGAAGCGCTGCGTTGGTCAGGAGCGTCAGATGGCGGAAATGCAGATCGCGACGGGCATAGGCCAGCAACGCCGGGAGATCGGGGTAGAGCAGCGGCTCCCCGCCGGTGAGGATGAGGTGGCTCGTCCCCTGGCGGATGACGGCGAGCAGGCGTTTGGCGTCATCCAGCGGCAGCGGAACGGGCTGGAGAGCGTTGCGCCGCGCGCCGAAATCCTCGCAGTAGACACAGTTGAGGTTGCAGTACGTCGTGACGCAATACGAAACCACCAATGGGCGCAGCGGTATCGCTGCGACGGCCATGCACGTGAGGTTGATGACGTAATTTAGTGGTGTGTTGCTCATAATCAAAGACTACAAAATCTCAGTAGATCACAAATCTACGTTTGTAGTAACCACTTCAGTGGTTTTTCAACGACTAAAGTCGTTACTACGAGCCTAAATTTCGAT
>JAFGSL010000124.1 GCA_016934645.1 Anaerolineae bacterium | reverse complement strand
TTTACTGGACGATCTGCACTGGATCGATCCGGTATCGGCGGAACTGCTGCAATTTCTCATCACGATTGTGGCGACAGCGCCGATTCTTTTCGTGTGTGCACAGCGCCGTCAAGGGGGTGACGCGCCGAATGACCAGCTCATCCGTGTGCAAAGCCTGATTCCGACGCAGACGCTACGTTTTCTATTGGAGCGTCTCACGATGGAAGAACGGGAAATGCTTCTGTCTGACTTGTTGCCGCAAGCGAACCTCCCACCCGATCTTCGGGCTTATATCCTCACGCAGAGTGAGGGTAATCCCTACTTTATCCAAGAATACATTCGCATGTTCATCGATCAGGGTTACGTGCAGTATCGAAATAACCGGTGGGTGATGCGAGCTGACATCACTCCCCAGCAAGTGGAGCTTCCGGCCTCTCTAGAGACGCTAATCCGCTCCCGGGTCGATGCATTGCCACAGGATTTGCGTGAGGTGTTACAGGTGGCGGCTGTCCTTGGCGCGCCGATTGAGACTGAGGTGTTGCAAGCCGTGACCGGACGACCAGAAACGCCGACTGCGCTGGCGCGTTTGGCTTCTCGGCTCTTGATGCAGCGCGGTGCTGAAGCAGGACAATGGTTTTTCCACCACTCGCTCATCGAAAACGTCGTTTATGCCTCATTATTGAGGACGCGCCAGCGTGCGCTGCATCTCAGGGTTGCGCAGGTTCTGGAGGAACGTTGGGTCGGGGCCGAGAGCGAACATGCGGAGGTGCTGGCCTACCATCTGCTACGAGCTGGGCGAAACAGCGAGGCGCTCGCTTACTTGATGACCGCCGGAGAGCGAGCTACTGCTCGCTTCGCCAATGAGGCAGCGATCAACTACTTCGAGCACGCGGCGGAGATCATGAGCACTCAGCCTTCCGTCCACGACAGTATCCGCTGGCGCTTAGCGGCGGGTTTGGGCGATGTCTACCGCGCGATGGGGCGACACGCCGACGCTATTGCCGCACTTAAGGCCGGGTTAGCCTTGATGATCACCGGAGCGCTCTCGGGCCATCTGCGGGCCGGGCTGTACCGCCGCATGGGGAAAACGGCTCAGCAAATGGGCTCCTTTGAATTTGCGCATCAGTACTATGAGGCTGCGGTTAAAATTCTGGGTGAACCGGATACATCTGAGACAAATACTGAGATGTCGCGGACGCTGAATGGGTTGGCGTACTTGTTCTTACAACAAGGGCAGCTTGAGGAGGCGCAGAAAACGTGCGAGGCGAGTATGGTGTTCGCGCAGCGCGCCGGCGATGTAGCCGGGTTGGCGGCCCTAGAGAATATCATGGGCGGTATTTATTATCAACAGCGGGCGTGGAGCCAGGCAGCTCATCACACACGCCGGGCCATGGTGTTGCGCGAACAAATGGGATACACGTGGGGTGTGGCTTCTACACTGAGCAACCTGGGATTACTGGCGGTTTTGGAAGGAGAATGGCATCAAGCGAAATCATTCTTTGAGCGTAGTCTTGTTTTACGCAAAGAGCTTGGCGACGTGGAGGGGGTTGCACTGGCGCACAACAATCTGGGTACCCTCAACCGCGACCAGGGTAGCCTCGACGACGCAGAGAAACACTACCTCGAGAGCTTGAACGTCGCACGGCCTTTTGACATGGGATTCCATATTGCAAACTCGACCGTTGGGCTGGCCCAGGTCTTGTGGCTGAAAGGCGACAGGGAGGCCGCGCGGGAGAAGGCGGAAATTGGCTTGAAATTGGCCGTTGATCTGGGCGCCAAAGAGACGCTGGTCGAAGCTTATCGACTAAAGGCCGAGATGCAGATGGAGGCGCGGGTCTGGACGGAGGCAAAAGCCTCGGCTATGCAGGCCTTGGAGTATGCGGACGCGCTTGGCAGCCGAGGATGGCAAGCCAGTCTGTGGCGGCTTATATCGGAGCTTGAACTGCAACGCGGAGATCCGTGCGCCGCACACGAAGCGCTTGATAAGGCGCGTAAGGCGCTGACTGATGCGACCGATGAATTGGAGGCCGGACGCATAAAGGTGCAGGCCAGCCGTTTAGCGTACTCCAGGGCACAGTACAGCGAAGCCGAGCAAGAAATGCAAGCAGCGCGGAAGATCTTCATGCGGTTGGGCGCTGCGCCGGATTTAGAGCGCAGTGAGAAAGTCTGGTGATCACAGACTGTGTAGAGATGTTTTACGCACGCAATTCACACTTTTCTCACACTTTTTTTCCATAGACATATCGGTAGGTTGGTATTAAGATAGAAGTGCTTACTGTTGCAAGTGTCTAGAGGAGGCCGGGTATGCTGCAACATATACTAGCAGTCATTATGATCGTGAGTTTACTCGGGGCGCCGGTCGCACCGCAAGCTCGCGCGAGCGTGATTGTGCAGGCCGCCGATATGGCGACGGCCGCACGGCTGGTGCGCGCGGTGGGTGGCAAGGTGACGCACGAACTAGACATCATTAATGCCGTTGGAGCGCAGCTCACCACCGCTCAATTAGTGACCCTGGAGCGAACACCTGCCGTAGAGCAAATCTACGCTAACAACCCCGTTCAGGTTACCTCGATGCCAGCCGCGGAAAGCACCCAGGATCCGCTGCAGCGACTGATGGATAAAGTCAAGCGGGTTGGCGCGGATCAGCTTCACGCTCAAGGGATTTCGGGTCGTGGTGTAGCTATCGCGTTTCTCGATAGCGGTTATTTCATCATAGATGAACTGAATCGCAACGCATATGGTCAAAACCGTATCATTGCGCAATACAACGCGATGACCAATACAGGTGGACTGTGGATACAAGATGATGAGAACGGCCACGGCGCTCACATCATGACCACCGCGACGAGCAGTTACTCCACTGCACCGGACAACACGCTCCGGCCCCCAGGTGGTGCTTTGACCAACAATTACCATGGCATTGCCCCTGGGGTTGATCTGGTCAGTGTTAAGGTTTTTGGTCGTGACGGATGGGGAAGTTATGCCGATGTCATTCGGGGCATCAACTGGGCGGTGGCAAACAAGGAAACTTACAATATCCGTGTGCTCAACTGCTCTTTCAGCGCGCCACCGCAATCATACTACTGGAACGATCCCCTCAATCAGGCCATCATGCGCGCGTGGCAGGCGGGGATCGTTGTTGTTGCGGCGGCGGGTAACACCGGGTCGCAGCCGATGACGATCGGCGTGCCGGGTAATGTCCCTTATGTGATTACCGTGGGGGCGATGTCGGACAATAAAACACCAGCCGATATGAGCGACGATTTCCTGTCCTCGTTCTCATCCACCGGACCTACTGTTGAGGGGTTCGTCAAGCCCGAGGTGGTCGCTCCGGGCGCGCACATTATGGCATCTATGGACCACCAATCTCAAATTGCTATTGATCATCCGGATTTCTTCAATGGAACCTACGGAAACTTCTTCCAGATGTCCGGCACTTCTCAGTCGGCGGCTGTGGTGAGTGGTATTGTGGCATTGATGCTGGAGCGTAGCCCGAACCTGACGCCGGATGATGTGAAGTGCCGTCTGATCACGTCGGCACGCACGGCGATGAAGGCTGATGGCAGCCCGGCGTACAGTGTCTTCCAGCAAGGGGCAGGGATCGTCGATGCCTATAACGCGGTGTATAGCACGGCCGCCGGTTGTGCGAACCAGAACATGAATATCGCTGCGGATCTGGCGGGGACCGTACATTACGGTGGTCGCGCCAACCGGGATGCGGTGACGGGCGAATACTACTTGATGGGGTTGGAAGGCTACGTCTGGGATGGGAGTTATGCTTGGAATGACGGCTACGTGTGGGGCGACGCTTACGTCTGGGGCGACGCCTACGTGTGGGGCGACGCTTACGTCTGGGGCGACGCCTACGTCTGGGGTGATGCCTACGTCTGGGGCGACGGGTATGTGTGGAGCGGAACCTACGTGTGGGGTGATAGCTACGTGTGGGGCGATAGCATCGTCTTGAGCAATGCGGCGGTAGCCGTGAACAAGTGGGTGCGCAGCGATCCCTATCGCCATCGCTCCCCTGCAGTCGGCGCATCCAAGATGTACATAGATAACCTCTCCGGAGGTGGTATAATAGTTAATGCTTGGACGAGAGACTGGAAAGCGAGAGTGAGAGTGATGGTGCGTGATCACGACGGAGTGCCTGTCACGGGCGCGGACGTCACCGGTGTATGGGGAACAACGCGTTATGAATGCAGGACCAATAGCTCCGGTCACTGCACCATAACCAGCGCCGTTATGTCGAGGTATGTGTCAAGTGCGACCTTTACTGTGAGCGGTATAACGCACCCACTTAAAGCATATGACGCCAGCATGAACAGTATAACGTCCATTCGGGCCGCGCTACCGTAGTTCAACAAGTTGAAAAGGGAGTTGTCGATGATAGGACCGTTAGGGACGTTGAAGATTAGGGTGTGGGTTTTGTCCATTGTCATACTGGCGTTTATCCTATGGGTGTTGACGCAGCCGGTGGCGGCGCGGATGATCTGGGGCGGATAAGCCAAAGCAGATCAGATGACAGGCTCGCCCTTGATACCTCGATATCAGGGGCGTGTTTTTTTGCTATTTGTGAGTCAGGATCATTCTGCGCCTTCACCGGATCATACTATAATGTAAGTCTCTATAGCGGAGGTTGACGTGAGTGCAGTCAAGATCCTGATCGTTGAAGACCAAATCATCGTTGCGCGAGATGAACAGCACATTTTAGAGGCTTTCGGTTACAACGTGGTCGGTGCGACCGCAACGGGGGAGGATTCTATCACACTGGTTGAGACGTTACAACCTGATTTGGTGTTGATGGATATTATGCTCAAGGGGGAAATGGACGGGATCGAGGCCGCGTGCCATATCCGCGAGCGTTTCGACATTCCCGTGATCTTTGTCACTGCTTATGCCGACCCGGCTACACTCCAACGCGCCAAACTGACAGGGCCTTTTGGTTACATCCTCAAACCATTTGAGGAGCACGATTTGCGGACGAACATTGAGATGGCGCTATACAAACACCAGATGGATAAGCGCCTAAAGGAGAGCGAGCAATGGTTTTCCGCAACGTTACGCAGCATTGGCGATGCCGTCATCGCAACCGACGTGGATGGTCGTGTCAAATTTATGAATCCACTTGCCGAGACATTGACGGGATGGGAGCAAGTCGAGGCTGTCGGTCGCAAATTGACTCAGGTGTTCCGCACCATGAATGAATCCGATCCGGGGAAAGGCGAAGCGCCAGGCGCTAAGGCGTATCTATACGCGTCCCCGGCGAATTCGACCGATACGGTGTTGATTCCACGTGTGGGACCACCGTTACTTATCGACGACATTAGTGCGCCTATCAAGGATGACCGGGGTAACATCACCGGTTTGGTTCTGGTCTTTCGGGATATCACAGAACGTCGCCGGGCAGAACGAGAGCGGGAACAGCTCATCAGCGAACTAGATGCTTTTGCGCATACGGTGGCGCATGATCTCAAGAATCCGTTGAACATCATCGTAGGATCGACAGAAATGCTGGAATACGATTTTGCGTCCTTGCCCGAAGCCGTGTTCCGCAAATACTTGCGCGCGATTGCGGTCAAAGGGCGAAAGATGAGCAGTATCATCGACGCGTTGTTGTTGTTAGCCAGCGCTCGCCAGTCGGATGTGCAACTCAAGCCGGTAGAGATGGGTGCGGTGGTGGCCGAATCTCTTGAGCGAGTCCGCAATATGATTGAGCAATACGGCGCACAGGTAGTCTCGCCTGGAGCATGGCCTGCTGTGAGGGGCTATGCTTCGTGGATCGAAGAGGTATGGGTCAATTACCTGAGTAATGCGATCAAGTATGGCGGTCGTCCTAACGAAGGTATACCGCCCACCTTGGAACT
>JAFGSL010000123.1 GCA_016934645.1 Anaerolineae bacterium | reverse complement strand
GGGCGTCATATCCTTGCCCTTGTGCGTCACCTGGATGTACCACGTCTGGTGATTGATGCCCGCGCAGATGAAGTCCACTTCCTCCTGCGGCAGGCCCAGCACTTGCGCAATCTGGTGATGTCCGCCCTGGACGCCGTGGCACAGCCCGACGACCGGCACACCACCCGCGCGTCGCACAGCCCAGGTGTTCATCGCCATAGGATTGGAATAGTTGAGCAGCAACGCGCCCGGCGCAACCTCACGCATGTCTTTGGCAATGTCGAGCAGCACGGGGATGCTGCGTAGCGCGTAGAAGATGCCACCCGGCCCCAACGTATCGCCCACGCACTGATCCACACCGTACTTCAGCGGAATTTCGATATCGTGGCGGAACGCTTCCAATCCGCCCACACGCGCCAGGCAGAACACGTAGTCCACACCGGTAAGCGCCTCACGCTTGTCGAGTGTGGGCACAATCGTGACAGGGACACCGCTATCGGCGCGGATGTCTGCATCCGCAATCATTTTACGGCAGACGTTGGTTACCATCTCCAGGTACGTCGGGTTGATGTCCATAAAGCGAAACTCTGTATCCCGCAGTTCCGGGACGGCCAAAATATCCATCATCAACCGTCGCGTAAAAGTAAGACTTCCAGCTCCAATAACCGCTACTTTAATCATAGAAATCCTCCTAATTCGTGATCCGTAATTCGTAACTCGTCATCGACGAGCCATTTCCTCTCAACGTCTATTCTTCTTTCTCAAATCCCCATTTCTCGAAGATGTCGCTGTATGTGGTCAAGATTTCCTCGCGGGTAAAGCCCATCTTTTCGAGGGAATATTCGTGTTCGCTCTTGTAAGTCCGTGCTCGTTCGGTTTCCTGTTGCAGAATTGTATCGAATGCCGGGCTAATCTCAAAACCAAGGTGCTGGTAGATCGCTTTCACCGTTGCCCGTGGGTCGTGCACCATATCCTCGAATTTCACCTCGATAAAGCTGTCCGGTGCGCCGGACAAACACGCTGCCGGATAGCGATACCAGTGTTGCGTCGCCGTGATAATATAGTTGTGGTCCGAGAGTATGTTCCTGGTGTACAGGATATGCGACACGTACTGTGACAAACTTGCATACGACGGGATCGCGTTCAATGGGTTGCGCGTCAATACAATGAAATGTGCGTCAGGAAAGGCTGTGCGCAGCGCCGCCACCTTTGGCGTGAAATACGGATTCTTGGACAGAAAGTGAACCTGCGCTTTGTGCGCATAGAGATGACGCCGGATGCATCCGGCATAGAATGCCATCACGCGAGTTTGCTCCTCTAGCGGAATATCTCGGTCAAAGAAGATATACGGTGCTGCCAATTCCGGTACAGCGAACAGCAAACCAGCGATGATCGTGGATGCCGTGTGCAGGAGCAGGTATTCATCCTCTTCCGGTGCATGCAATCCCACCCGGTGCAGCTTCGTAGACGCGCGGATGCGCGCTTCTATCCGATCGACGATATGCTTAATCGGCGCACCCACCCAGCGATCCGCCGCGTCCAACGCCCAGACGATCTTCCGCTGCGTGATCGATGGGGCAAAGAAAATCTCCCACATCTTGAGGCACGAGAAGTTGGCAGTATCTCGCGCTAACAAGCGCTGCAGAAAGGTCGTGCCGCTGCGCGGGTTGCCGATGATGAAGATGGGTTTGTCGATAGGCTGCGTCCGGTGATTCGGAAAAAGGATATTGTCAAGAAAAAAACCGACCCAGTTGTCGGTCTCCACAACGATAAACAGTGCATAGGAAGCTAACAACACCACTACACGCCGCAGCCAGATCCATGCGTTGGGTGCCTTTGACCGGAACAGCACCGTCACAAACACTTTCGCAAAAAACCGGAAATTGAATGTCATAGGTGTGAATCAGCGAATTAAGATTTGCGGGTTAAAAGCTGGGTGTTGTGAATTACACCCTAACCACCTAACCAGCTAACCATCCAACAACCAGTATCAAGTTCCCAGCTTCTGGAACAAGAACCGCTGCCACAGATGGGCCAAGTGGCCCACGTCCGGTGTGTAGGTATCGATATAACGGAAGCCCCACTGCGCCAAAAACTGCTGCAAGACGGTGGGTTTGTACGCACGGACGTTCATCAGTTCGATCGACTCGCCGGGCATAAGGCGAACAATACCGCCAAAACAGGGGAAATCAAGTGCTTCGTGGACGTGGAACTGCACCACATAGCGCAAAGCGCCAGTCGCTGGTTCATCAACCTCTTCAGTGACCAACTCGCCGCACGTCTGGTCGAGACCGAGCTTTTCCAGCAGATTCTCAAAAAACCGACTGAGGTTCTGGGACAGATGGATCAACCGGTTGCGCAGTTGTTCGTTCTGGGTCTCGGTCTCGTATTGCGGCACGACGTCCAGGTAAAGATACTGGCCTTCGGGGACGATGCGCGCCAGGGTCTTGGCAATGACGTCTTGCTCGAAGTTGCCGAACGTACCGCCAAGCAGCGTGTAAAGCTGTACATCGAATCCGGGCAGATGCGGACGCTGGTGCGGACGCTGGTGCGGACGCGTCAGCGTCTGCATCAGCGTCTGCCATTGCTCTACGAAATCGGACCGTGTGAAATCGGCCAGCACAAAGGTCTGTGGAACAGGCTCAGCAGTGAGATTCCGCTGCGCCAAATCTAACATCGCCCGTGAGGAGTCCACACCGAAGTAAGCCACAGGATATCCTGCTGCGTGCGCGGTGTGCAAGAGCGGCTTCTCAGGGCCGGCATTGCCACAGCCCAGGCTCACGAAGGCGATGCGCCGATCCTCTGACCAGAGCGGTTGCCGGGCGAAGAAAGCACACTCGTCGTCGGAGTGGATCTCCTGTAACTCCTCGCCGCGATAAGTGTAGAAGGTCTCCGCCCCCTCTGTCGTGTAAAAGAGGTTCTGCCGCACCTTCTTATGCTGCTGAAAGTCGGCCAGATAATCAATTTCCAGGTCCGGCCCTTCCGTCAATACAATAATTTCGTCCATTTCCCCCCTTATAAAACGATTGTCATTTTCGACAGGATTAACAGGATTTTCAGGACAGAAAAATCATATCAATCCTGTCTGGCGGGCACATCCCGTGGCTGTCGCCGCGCGCGCGGGTCTACCGAATCAAAGCCCGCAAAAGGGCGTGCCAGACGCCGCTCTGCCATCGTGATATATTCCGGCGTCACGTCGATGCCGATATAGCGCCGGTTAAGAGCTTGCGCCACACGCGCAGTCGTCCCGCTGCCGACAAACGGATCGAGCACGATGTCGTTTTCATTCGAGCTGGCACGCACGATGCGCTCGATGAGCGCTTCCGGCTTCTGCGTGGGATGGTCTTCGCGTTCCGGGTTGCTGTAATGAACGTGCGAGAACGCCCACACATCGCCGGGATTTGCACCACGCATGTTGTTGCGCTCGCGGTAGTACTTTTGTGGAATCCGCACCGCGTCGAGATTGAAAGTATAATTGGTGCTCTTGGTGAAGTATAAAATGTCCTCATGGCGCGGAGAAAAACCAATCGTCCGCCCGGTGCCCTGTGTGTAGTGCCAGGTGATCCAGCCGTTGAAAAGGAAACCCATCTCCTCCAGGATACCATACAGCCGGGCGATAAAGCGCACGCCCATAAAAACATGGAGACTGCCATCGTCGCGCAGGATGCGAACGCACTCCGCCAGCCACGTGCGCGTGAACTGCTCGTACTCATCCCACGCTTTCTTGTCCACTACCGCACCGTAGTCCTTGCCCAGGTTATACGGGGGATCGGTACATACAAGATGCACACTCGCCGATGGAATCTGGGGCAGCACGTCGAGGGCATCTCCGACGATGAGCCGGTCGGCAAACGTGGCAATAGGATTATCGAGTATCATGGCAGGCATTATAGCGTCAGACAGGCGAAAGCAAAAGTGGCATATTGCACTCTGCGTGACAACAAAACGCCGCTACTTCACGTGAAGTAGCGGCGTCACTCTTCCAGTCACTATCTATCTACGCCTCTTTCAACGCTGGCGGAGTCTCAGATTCAGCAGCTTCGGTCTCAGACGCGATCTCTGGCTCCGGTTCCGTTTCTTTGGGCGTCAGCGCGTGCTTCAATACCTCATTGACGTCCTCCACCAGGATGAACTCCACCTCATTTCGAATCTTGTCTGGCAGCTCATCCAGGTCCATATCATTCAGCTTGGGCACGATAATCCGCTTCAATCCCGCGCGGTGAGCAGCCATCACTTTCAACTTCAGACCGCCAATGGGGAGTACCTGGCCTTGCAGCGTTACCTCACCTGTCATCCCCAGGTCAGAATGCACTGTGCGGCCTGTGAGCAACGAAACCAGCGCCGTCACCATCGTGATACCTGCTGAAGGCCCATCCTTCGGCACAGCCCCGGATGGAACGTGCAGGTGAATCTTTCCCTTACAGCAGCCGTCACCGAGACCCAGGTCATCCAGATGTGATTCGACATAACTGAGTGCAATACGCGCTGATTCACGCATTACGTCACCTAGATGCCCCGTCAGGAGGAGATTGCCGTCCTGACCGGGCATGGCCGCCGCCTCGACAAAGAGCACTTCGCCGCCGGTCGGTGTCCACGCCAGACCTGTTGCCACGCCGGGACGCCCGGTCCGCAGCGCGGCCTCAAAGCGATAGCGCGGCTTGCCTAGGTATTCGCGCACCTTCTCCGGTGTGATCTCAATCGGTTCGACTGGCTCGGAAGTACCAGCCGCTTCTGCGCCGTCCCCAGTGACGTCTTCTCCGGTGGACGCTTCGTCCACCTCTGCCGAATGTTTCTCTTCTATCTCGGCGACCTGTGTCGCCACTTTGCGACAGACCTTGCCGATCTCGCGTTCTAACTGGCGCACGCCGGCCTCGCGGGTGAAATCGCGGATGATCGCACGAATGGCCGGCTCGCCAAAGGCGATCTCATCCGGCAGCAAGCCATTCACCTTGAGCTGGCGCGGCACCAGGTATTGCACGGCAATGTGCAGCTTGTCGTACTCCGTGTAACCATCGATCTCGATGGTCTCCATCCGGTCCAAAAGCGGAGCCGGGATGGTCGCGATCGTATTGCCGGTGCAGATAAAGAGCACCTGGCTCAAGTCAAAGTCCACATCGAGATAATGATCGCGGAAAGCGTGATTTTGCTGTGGATCCAGGACTTCGAGCAGTGCCGAAGACGGGTCACCGCGCCAGTCCGAACCGATTTTGTCCACCTCATCGAGCATAAAGACCGGGTTCTTGACACCCGCACGTTTGACCGCCTGCATGATACGTCCAGGCATCGCGCCGATGTACGTGCGACGGTGCCCGCGGATTTCTGCCTCGTCGCGCATCCCGCCCAGGCTCATACGCGTGAACTTACGGCCCAATGCCCGTGCGATAGACTGCCCCAGAGAAGTTTTACCCACACCAGGCGGCCCCACCAGCGACAAAATCGCTCCCGAGCCTTCGACCTTGCGACCCTGCAGATCGGATTCGTCGACTTCGTCAAGCCCGCGCTCCTGGCGCAACTTGCGCACCGCCAGGAACTCAAGGATGCGTTCTTTCACGTCCTCAAGGTCGTAGTGATCCTCGTCGAGCACCGCACGCGCGTCGGAAATATCCAGATGATCGTCAGTTAACGTCTGCCACGGCAGCGCCACCAGCCAATCCAGATAGGTCTTGATAACCCAATACTCAGCGGCCTGGGGCGGCATCTTCTCGAGGCGCGCCAACTCGCGTTCGGCTTCTTCTTTCGCTTCCTCCGTCATCCCGGATTCTTCGATCTTCTGCCGGTACTCCTCCACCTCGCGACGGCCATCCTCACCCTCGCCCAGTTCCTTGCGGATCGCATCCATCTGCTGGCGCAGGTAATACTCACGCTGCGTCTTCTCGATCTCTTCCTTCGCCTTCTCCTGGATTTGCTGGCCGATTTCGCGCACTTCCAACTCGTGCGTCAGCACCTTGACCAGATGCTCCATCTTGTGCGCC
>JAFGSL010000122.1 GCA_016934645.1 Anaerolineae bacterium | reverse complement strand
TTACGGGCACGCGGGCAAGCCAATCGTGGTTTTCCCCTCGGCTTGCGGGCGCTTCTACGAGTTCGAGGATTTCGGGATGGTCGAGGCAGCGCGTGAGTTTGTCGAGCAGGGCAAGGCGCGTCTGTACGCTCTCGATAGTGTGGATTGCGAAGCGTGGCTGGCACACTGGATGTACCCTGGCGACCGCGGTAAGCGTCACGAGCAGTACGACTGTTATGTGACGGAGGAGGTGGCGACGTTTATTCGTGGTCAAACGGGCATCACTGATGGCTATTTGACGACGGGGTGCAGTATGGGGGCCTATCACGCTGTGAATTTCTTCTTCAAACATCCGGACGTTTTCGGCGGTGTGATCGCGATGAGCGGTTTGTATGGGCCGGACTACTTCGTCGGCAACTATATGGATGACACCGTCTACTTCAATTTCCCGTTGTGTTATCTGCCGCATTTGACCGATCCAGCGTACCTTGAGCGATTCCGTCGTAGCCAGATCATCATCTGTACGGGGCAGGGGGCATGGGAGGAAGAGAGCCTGCGTGAGACGCGTGCTCTGGAAGCGGCCGTGCGCAATTTGGATGTCCCTGCCTGGTTCGACTATTGGGGCCTGTATGTCAATCACGACTGGCCTTGGTGGCGCAAGCAACTACCTTACTTTTTGGAGAAGTGTTTATGATGTATCAACAAGCTTTCGTTTCTGTCCCGCTTCGTGAGCAAATTGTAGAACTCATCCGGCTGGGTTTGCAGGATGTACAAACAGCCGGTGCTTTGCCCGCTTTCGATATCCCAGAAATCGTCCCTGTGGATCAGAGTCGTCACGAGGCGCACGGCGATTATGGTTCCCCGGTGTGTATGGGGCTGGCGAAAGTGCTCCGTCGTGCGCCTATGCAGATCGCACAGGCGGTCGCGCAGTACATCCCTACCGCTGATTTCATCGAGAAGGTGGAGGTTGCACCGCCAGGCTACCTTAACTTCACACTCTCACCGGACTGGGTGGCGCGCCAGGTTCCAGTGATCCTCGATGCCGGCGAGGCGTGGGGGAACGTGGCCTTGGGTAGCGGTCAGCGCGTGCAGGTCGAGTTTGTCAGCGCCAACCCTACCGGACCGATTACGATTGGCTCGGCGCGCAACGCCGTCATCGGCGATACGCTGGCCTCGGTGTTGGATGCTGCGGGGTATGCCGTGGAGCGCGAGTATTACGTCAACGATGCGGGGTCCAAAGTGCGCAACTTCGGCGCGAGTATCTTTGCGCGCTACGCCAACCTGCTCGGTGAGGATGTCCCATTCCCTGAAAAGGGCTATCCTGCCGCATACGTGACCGAGCTTGCGCATCGCGCGCAAGCCGAATTCGGTGATCGTTACCTCACGGAGGATCGTGACATAGCGATCCGCGCGTTGGGTTTGTGGGGGATTGACCGTATTCTCGACGGCGTGCGCGATGATCTGGCGCAGTTGCGTGTCCATTTCGACACCTGGTTCAGCGAGAAGTCGCTCTATGAAAGCGGCCTGTTCGATGAGATGATGGCGAAACTCCGCGACGGCGACTACCTCGTCGAATACGATGGTGCCACTTGGTTCCGCCATCCCGACCTGGAGAAAGACGCTGTTCTCATCCGCTCACCACAAGTTATTCCTGACCCGGAAGATCGCCCGACCTATCTGGCGTCGGACATCCCGTACTTGTGGAACAAGATCGTGCTGCGTGGCTTCGACAAGGCCATCTACGTATGGTCTACCGATCATCACGGCGATGTCCCTCGCGTGCAGGCAGCGGCGAAGGCAGTCGGCGTGGATGTGGACCGGCTGGTGTTTATCATCTACCAGATGGTAACGCTGCTGCGCGGCGGGCAGGAAGTGCGTATGTCCAAAAGCTCCGGCGAATTCGTCACCCTGCGCGAGCTGGCGGATGAGGTTGGACCTGACCCGATTCGCTTCATGATGCTCACACGCACGCTGGACGTTACGCTGGACTTCGATCTTGACCTGGCGGTGGAACAGTCGGATCGTAACCCCGTCTACTACGTGCAGTATGCGCACACGCGCATCGCCGGTGTGTTGCGTAAGGCTGTGGAGGAAGGTTGCGACCTCGACGCGCCCGGTGATCCCGCTTTGCTCACGCATCCGAGTGAACTGGCGCTCGTGTGCAAGATGCTGGCGCTGCCGGAAGTCATTACGCTGGCGGCGAACAACATGACACCGCACTACCTGACGTTCTATGCGACCGAGTTGGCGTCGCTGTTCCACGCCTTCTACCGCGACTGCCGTGTTGTCTCGACCGCGCCCGAAGATGCGGCGCTCACTCAATCCCGGTTGATGTTGGCTCGCGCCGCGCAGCACGTCCTTGCCCGCGTTCTACACCTGATGGGCATGGACGCACCCGAACGAATGTAATTCTAGTAGACAGTAGACGGTAGACCGTAGACAGGGTTTGCTCTCTCCGATCCCGTCTACCGTCTACTGTCTACCGTCTACAAAACTATCTTTAGGAGCTACATTACTCATGGGACTCAAACCTGACCACTGGATTCGCACGATGGCGTTGGAACAGCAAATGATCGATCCGTTTTTTGATGGACAAAAGCGCAACGGGGTGATCTCTTACGGCCTGTCCTCGTATGGCTACGATATTCGCGTCGCC
>JAFGSL010000013.1 GCA_016934645.1 Anaerolineae bacterium | reverse complement strand
GGCTACGGTGGGGCATACATCGTAATGAGCAGCAAGGCCATTGGCGCGGACCTGCATCTGGCCTGGCCGTCGGCAGAGATCGCGGTGATGGGACCGGAGGCGGCGATCAACGTGCTCCATCGCCGGGAACTTGCGGCGGACGGCAATCCCGACGAGCGGCGCGCAGCGCTGGTAGCCGAGTACCGCGAGACGCACGTCACGCCGTACTACGCGGCAGAACGCGGCATCCTGGACAACGTGATCGAACCGGCACAGACCCGTTCAACGCTCATCGCGGCGCTACGCATGCTGCGCGAGCAACTGCGTCCCAAGCCGCCCAAGAAGCACGGTGTGATGCCGGTGTAGGAATTACGAATCACGAATTACGAATCACCGACTATGACAACTTTATTGAATCAGGCTTTGGTATTGACCCTCATCGGGATGGGGATGACGTTTGGGGCATTGGGATTGCTCGTCCTGGGTATGTACGCGATGACGGCCCTCATCACCGACAGACCGCGGCGTAAAAGGACAGCAACCGAAGAACCACCACCCGAAGAGGCGCTCGTCACGCAGGTTGCGGACGTTGTGCTGCATCTTGCCGCAGCCGCGAATCTGCCGAACACTGAGGTTGAGGCAGATGAAGATCGGGAACGCGCTGCAGCGGCGGCTGTGGCCTTGGCCCTGGCGCTCGAAGATAGCGCGCCACACGCACTGGCAGATGACCGGTATCGTGCCGCCGCGGCAGCCGTGGCTATGGCAGTGGCAGCGGCTAGTGCTGGTGCCACTGCTGTATCCGCTCCGGCGAGTGTCATCACGATGCCGGATCCCTGGAGCTCTCATGCGCGTGGGGAACAACTCACGCGACGCCAGCGTTTTGCACGAACGTAGGGAGGGTAGACGGAGCGCGAAGATTCGCGCGACAGTATACAGTAGACGCGAATAGGGATAGACCCCTGAAGCACAATGCCTTCTCCCCTGTTTACCGTCTACGGGTTACTGTCTACCGTTCACAAAGTTATTTCGGAGGAATTGAGCATGCCCGTTTATTATGTCACCGTTCAGGGAAAACAGTACACCGTTGAAATCCTTGATCCGTATGCACGGCCTGTCCGTGCTGTTGTGGATGGCGAAGTCATTGAAGTCAATGTCGCCTTTGCTCCAGCTACAGTTCCGGCTTCCGCTCCAGCCTCGGCTCCGGTCCCGGCATCTGCTCCTGTACCTGTGCCGGTTGCTGCGCCCGTGCCTGTGACCACGCCTGAGGTTCAACCGGCGCCTATACCGGACGAGCTGCCACAAGCTGCCGTCGTGGAGGTCAAAGCACCGCTTCCTGGGACAGTCGTCAGCATCGCCGTGAACGTAGGTGAGCATGTGACGCACGGGCAGGAGTTATGTGTACTGGAAGCGATGAAGATGAATAATCCCATCCGCGCGAACCAGCCGGGCGTGATTCGCAAAATCCTTGTTACCGTTGGGCAGCAAGTGCAACACGGCGCCCCTCTTATGATGATTGGAGATTAATATGCGGGCTATGCCCCACGCTGAGCGACTTTCGTCGCACCTAGCGAACCAGATCGAGGCGCAAACACGCGACCCCGACTGGACGTTGGCACATTACACCTTCGTCGCCAGTGTGACCACGCTGGCCTCGGAGTGCGATATTGCCCACTCGCCTGCGATGTCGGTTGCCAGCAGCCACGGAGTACCGCGGCTGAATCTCGCCTTTATTGGCGAGTCGGCGGAGCTGTTAGCCAATTACACGACATTTTTGATCGGTCAAGACAGCGAAATCGAGCTTCTGGTCGATGAAGCGCAGCGCGCTGTGGCGGAACAAGCCTTCAAGGTTCTTAGCGAAGAAGCACAGTGGCAGATGGTGTTCCGCGGCGATTCTGATGTGTTGGATGAAGGGCAGGCGACTGAACTGGTCGACAACGATCTGCAGGCGATGCAGGCGTTAGCGAAGAGTGAGCAGATTGAACTGCGGTTTGCCACGCGGGATCCACTTCAACAAGGTCCGGCCTTTGGCATCTGGGAGGGTCACCGGTTGGTGGCAATGGGTGTTACCAACCTGCGGTTGCCCGGTGTGGTTCAGATTGGCAGTGTCATAGCGGCGAGAGCGATTTCCGAGCGTTTGCACATCGCGGCAATTGTGTCTGCACTGGTCAAGGCTCACGCTGAACAGATGAAGGTCTTTTATATCATTGCACAGCAAGACGAAACTATCTTGGAATTGCTCGAAACATTGGGGTTCGTCCGCGAGCGCCCGATGTATCGAATATGCTGTGTCCTCAAAGAAGGTGTTTGACGTCAGGCGTTTGACTTTCGGCTTGAGACTTTGGACTATTTCAGGAGTCATTTGTGAATGGTATTGATTTGAACAACCTGATCGCCGGTCTGTTAGCCGTTTCGTGGCAAAGTCTTGTGATGATGGCCATAGGCGGCATCCTGATCTATCTGGCGATTGCTAAGGAATACGAACCGGTGCTGCTGCTGCCGATCGGGATTGGGTGCATCATCGCCAACCTGCCACTTTCGGCGATGATCGACCCTGCTGAGAACGGCTTGTTGTACGTGCTGAAGCGCGCCGGTATCGATAACGAGTTATTCCCGCTGCTGATTTTCGTCGGTGTGGGGGCGATGATGGACTTTCGCCCGCTGCTGGCGCAACCGCTCTTCGCGCTGATGGGCGCGGCGGGCCAGTTTGGCATTTTCGGGACGCTCATCCTCGCCATCCTGCTCGGCTTCCCGATGAATGAAGCCGCCAGCATCGGCATCATCGGCGCGATTGACGGGCCTACCAGCATCTACGTTGCCGGGAAGCTCGCGCCGCATATGCTCGGTGTGATCTCCGTCGTCGCTTATTCGTACATGAGCCTCGTCCCCATCATCCAGCCGCCGATCATGCGCCTGCTCACCACCCGCGAGGAGCGGATGACGAAAATGGATTACAGCCCGCGCCCGGTTTCCAAGCTGGCGCTGGTGCTGTTCCCCATTATTGTGACGATTGCGGTGGGTATCCTCGTGCCGCAGGCCGCGCCGTTGATTGCCTCGCTGATGCTGGGCAACCTGCTCAAGGAATCCCGCGTTGTGGAACGGCTGACCAAAGCTTCGGAGAATGAGATCATCAACGTTTCGACACTCTTCTTGGGATTGGTGGTCGGCAGCACGATGACGGCGCAGAGTTTTCTCAACCTGGACACGCTCAAAATCCTGGTTCTGGGATTGTTCGCGTTTGGATTGGATACGGCGGCAGGTATCGGTTTCGGCAAACTGCTCTACGTGCTCTCCGGCAAGAAGATCAACCCGTTGATCGGCGCGGCGGGCATCAGCGCCTTTCCGATGGCGGGCCGCCTGGTGCAGAAGGTTGCGCACGAGGATGATTTCTCCAACTTCGTGCTGATGCACGCGATGGGTGCGAACACCGCCGGGCAGTTGGGATCGGTGATTGCAGGCGGTGTCCTGCTCACGCTCGTTATCCCGCTAGTAGGAGGATAGAAGTAGACAGTAGACGGTAGACAGGGGGAGAGAAACCCCGTCTACTGTCTACCGTCTACCCAACAATTACTTTGGAGGGTTAAAAAATGGCTGATCGCAAGAAAATCACGTTACCGAAGTTGTTTCAGAAGGTCGCCAACCACGAACCGATCACGATGCTGACTTGCTACGACTATCCCACCGCCTATTTCCAGGAGGAAGCCGGGATCGACATGATCCTCGTCGGCGATAGTTTGGCGATGACGATGCTCGGCTACGACAGCACGTTGCCCGCGACGATGGACGACATGATCCGCCACACGCAGGCCGTGCGTCGTGGCGCGCCTACTGCCTGGCTCGTTGGTGATATGCCCTACATGAGCTACCAGCCCAGCGTCGAGACGGCGATTCGCAACGCGGGGCGCTTCATGGCCGAGGCCAGCACCGACTGCATCAAGCTCGAGGGCGGTGCGGAGATGGCTGATCGCGTCAAAGGCATCATCGCATCGGGCATCCCGGTGATGGGCCATCTGGGCCTGACGCCACAAAGCGCCAGCGCGCTCGGTGGATTTCGCGTTCAGGGGCGCAGCGCGTTGCAGGCCAAGAAGATCATCGACGATGCCAAGGCGCTCGAAGCGGCTGGCGTGTTCGCCATCCTGCTGGAGATGGTTCCCGACCGGGTTTGCAAGATCATCACCGAGGCCGTGAAGGACTGCTTCATCATCAGCCTGGGATCCGGTCCCCACGCCCACGGACAATTGCTGATCTACCACGACATGTTCGGTCTGTACCCCAAGTTCAAGCCGCGCATGGCGAAAGTCTTTGGGAACGCGGGCGAGGTCATCCTCAACGGCCTGAAGGGTTATGTCCAGGAAGTCACCGACCACACATTCCCACAACCTGAGAACTATTTCACCATTAAAGATGAGGAATATGAAGAGCTATGTAGGCTTATGCCAGGAATAGACAAGGATTGGGATCGGGAGAAGAATTACAGGAGAGAGAGAGAGTCTCACCGTGGTTTTTGATCACCGACAGTTGGACGAAAATGACTATCAGACTCAGTAGATGTGATCTTTGTTCGTAGTAACGGCTTTAGTTGTCCAGAGACCGCTATGAAGTTTAAAAATTAAATCTGGTAGTGTTGCTCATCCGCGTCATTCCGAACGGAGCGTAGCGGAGTGAGGAATCTCGTGCGCTACAGATTCCTCAGCCCCTTCTTGAGCTATCTGGTTGCTCGCAATTGAGGAACGGGGCTTCGGAATGACGGTTGATAGTGTGAATGGTTCATTACCAGATTATTTTCTTAAACTTCATAAGTGTTTACTACGAACCCAATTTCCGATCTACTGAGACTATCTGACTATGAAAGGAGGTTTCGGATGAGCGAGGATTTACGATATTTGCTTAAAATTCCGGCAGCGCGCCTCGACGACCTTAACGCGATTCTCCTCAACCCCGATACGCGCGTGGTCAACGATTTCCTCGCGGTCGTCGCCAAGTACGGTACACCGGAAGAAATCAACCACAAGGCGCATCTGGCGCGCCAGCTCCCCGTGCTGCTTGAGCGTGTCAAGACCGTTCGACCCGAATATCTGGCTGATCTTGAATGGCTGCAGGCGCAGCGCGATAAACACGCCTTCATCAGCATTGCCGATTACCGGCGCAAGGTCCTCGGTGCACAGGCCGACATAATTGCGTTTAGCGACGATTACGCCGTCACGCTGGAAGTGAGCGCGTGCCAGTACTTCCCCTATGTCATCGAGGCTGCTACGCGCGCCATCGCCCAGGGGACACTGATGCCGGGGCGCTTCATCCGCGTGCGCAAGATGAAGGAACAGGAGGCCGACGGCGACCTGCCCGCCTTCGCCGCCGCGATGAACATCATTGGCGCGAGCTACGTGGAGACGCTGGACACCAAAGGCACCGACGGTTCCAACATCCACCTGGGTGGCCCGGAGACAATCACCGGCTACTTCGGCGGCGTGGGACAGCCTAACACGCACGCGCTCCAATGGCTCGATGAGTTCCTCTACTACTACACCGAGTACGGGGTGCGCCAGGTGTTGAATATCAATCCCGGTACGGTGCTGCTTGGTTATCTGCTCTACCGTCTGGGAGTGGACATCGAGTTCAAGATTTCGGTGTATATGGGCAACGACAATCCCTATGCCGCTCTTTGGACGTTGATCGGCGCGAAGCTGTTTGCCCGCGATGACGGTACCTCACCGTTGATCGGCTTCAACTGGAGCAACTCGATCAACAACGAGACGATGGAGATCACGGCGCAGTTCCGCAAAGCGCTCGGTTTCGAGGACGTGGTGCGCTTCGAGCACCACATCACCGAGACGTGGAAGAGCATCGTGCGCCAGCCGTATGACCGACGTGATGAGCTGATCGCCATTGCCGACCACGTCGCCAATATCTCCGCCAAGCACGAGGGCGCAGGCCCGGAGATCGACCCAACGCGCGAGCACCCATCAGACATCCTCGATTACTTCCGTGACAAAGATGAGATCATCGCTGCCGGGGATTGGGATAATCTGCTGCTCAACTTCCTGGACAAAATGGAAGCGACGAACCGTACAGCCTGGGCACTTACTGAGCACGGACTGTCCTTTGTCGCGGCGCAGAATCTTCATGATAAGTAGACAGTAAACGGTAAACAGTAGACAGGGGGGAGGAGACTACATCCCCGTTTACTGTCTACCGTCTACCTAAAAGGAGGCTTGTTTATGGCAAAAGGCATCGTCGTTATCGACATTGATCGTTGTAAGGGATGTGGGTTATGTACGAACGTCTGCCCTGTCAATATCCTGGTACTATCGCAGGACACATTCAACGCCAAGGGCTACCATCCTGTCGTTGTCACCGATGCGGAAAAGTGCATTGGCTGTGCATCGTGTGCCCGCATCTGCCCGGATGTGGTGTTCACCGTTTACCGCCAAAAGCGCCAAACGCAGCGCGTCAATGCACAAGCGGCAGTTGCCGTACCGGCAGTATAGAAGGAGGCTCACAATGACCAAAGAACTGCTCAAAGGCAATGTTGCATTTGCCGAAGCGGCTGTGCGGTATGGTGTGCAAGCCTACTTCGGATATCCCATCACGCCGCAGAGCGAGGCGCTGGAACACCTTTCCGAGCGGATGATCGACGAGGGGCGTGTCTTCCTACAGGCTGAAAGCGAAGTCGCCGCTATCAATATGGTCTACGGCGCGGCCTGCGCGGGCGTACGCGTGATGACGTCTACGTCGGGTCCCGGCTTCAGCCTGATGGCGGAAGGCTTCTCTTACATTGCCGGTTCCGAAGTCCCCGTCGTGGCCGTCAACATGATGCGCGGCGGGCCGGGATTGGGCAACATCCAGCCCTCGCAGAGTGATTACTTCTTCATGACCAAAACCGCCGGGCACGGTGACTTCCGCCCACTCGTCCTGGCTCCTGCCAATGTCCAGGAACTGATTGACATGATGGGCCTGGCCTTCGATCTGGCGGAAAAGTACCGCACGCTCGTCT
>JAFGSL010000121.1 GCA_016934645.1 Anaerolineae bacterium | reverse complement strand
GTGACCCCGCTTTCGCTGGGCGTTGAGACGCTCGGCGGGCGGATGACGGTGATGATCCCCCGCAATACGACGGTCCCCGTGCGCAAGAGCGAGATCTACACGACTGCCGAAGACGGGCAGACCGCTGTGGACATCAAGGTCTACCAGGGCGAGCGCCCGATGGCGGGCTACAATATGCTGCTCGGTCAATTCCGGCTTGACGGCATCCCGCCCGCGCCACGTGGTATTCCGCAGGTCGAGGTGACTTTCGACATCGACGCAAACGGCATCCTGAACGTGAATGCGAAGGACAAGGCTACCGGCCGCGAGCAGCGCATTACGATCACTGCGAGCACAAACCTGGATTCTGGCGAGGTTGATCGCCTGGTCGAGGAGGCCAAGTTGCACGCCGAGGAAGACAAGAAGCGCCAGGAATTGGTGGACGCTCGCAACCAAGCTGATAATTTGTGCTATCAGATCGAGAAGACGCTGAGCGATCTGGGCGAAAAGGTTCCCGGTGACGTGCGCGGTCAGTTGGAAGGGATGGTTAACGATCTACGCCAGGTGAAGGACAGCAGTGAAGACGCGGCACTGATCCGCCGCAAGATGGAAGATCTGCGCCAGGCCGCGATGAAGTTGGGCGAGCAGGCCTACGGCGGTCCTGAAGCTGCCGGAGCTCCTGGAGCTGGAACCCCCGGCCCGCATGTTGGCCCTGGCTTTGGCCACGGTCCGCAGGGCGGCCCTGAGGAGCCCGAAGGCCCCGACGTGGTGGATGGTGAATTCCGCGAGGTCTAGGACTGAAAGCTAAATAACTTGCCCATTTGCGAGGCTTCTTATACCCGCTTTCAGTTTGAATTGGTAAAGTTATTTAGTGCCCATTCCTTAGTGGCACAAAAGCTCCCTCAATAACTTGAGGTGAAGCAAAAAATGACTCCCGCAAAGGGTAGGGGGTGGCCGTGGGGTCACCCCCTTTTCATAGCTATTTTGGTTTGACACTACTGTATGGCTTTCATTTTTCACTCCTGGGAGTGAAAATGGGAAGGGAAAACCTGCCCTCTTTCTCTACTCTCGTCACAAGGTAGCAACTTGGGTTTACTATAGGATTGGCTATGACAATATCTAAAAGAGTACAACATATTCCGGTGCGACGGTCCGGCAAGCGCGACCGTGCGGACACAGACCGTGCGGACACAGGCCGTGCGGACACGGGGCGGGTAGACACAAGCAATCGTGCCGGTGCGGCTGCCTCTGAAAAAATGAATCCATCGGAAGCACAATCGCTTTCAGAACCGGATGTGACAGCATCCGAAGAGGCCTCTTCAGAGGTCTCTAAAGAGGTGGTGGATTGGCGCGATATGGCACTACGACTGCGTGCCGAGATGGATAATTACCGTAAACGCCAGCAGCGTCTTGCCGAAGAGCAGATTACGGCGGAACGAAAGCGCTTACTGGTGGCTTTTCTCACCGTGCTGGACAACCTGGAAAGGATTGTTGCGCATCTGCGACCGGACGATCCCTATCATCAAAGCGTCAAAGTCGCATACGATGAATTTCTGAAGCTACTACGCCTCGAAGGTGTCGAAGCGATGGATGCGGTGGGCAAGCCGTTCGATCCACTGCTGCACGACGCCATCGCGATGATCCCTGCTGTAGATGGACAACGCGAGGAGATGTTGGTCATCGACGAAGAACAGAAGGGGTATCGCATGGGGGAGCAGATACTCCGCCCGGCGCGGGTGGTTGTCGCCAAACGCTAAACCGTACGGGGAGGAAGTGGTATGGAGTATAAGGATTATTATAATGTTTTAGGAGTTCCCAAAAACGCGAGTGAGAAGGACGTTAAAAATGCTTACCGCAAGCTGGCGCGCAAGTATCACCCGGATATGAATCCCGGTGATAAATCGGCGGAAGAGAAGTTCAAGGAACTCAACGAGGCCTACGAGGTGCTCTCTGACCCAGAAAAGCGCAAGCTGTACGACCAGTTCGGTAGTGAGTACAAAACGTTCCAGCAAGGTGGCGGACGACCCGATGACTTTTGGCGACAATGGTCTGGCGCAGGCGGTCAACCTGGCCAACATTACACGACCAGGGATATCGGCGATCTGTTTGGGCAGGACAGCCCGTTTTCGGACTTCTTCCAGCAACTTTTCGGTGGTGGCGGCGCTGGCTACGGCGATCTATTTGGTGGCGGTGCGGGGAGGCGACAACAGCGTCCGCGCCGTGGCCAGGATTACGAGCAGCCGGTGGAGATCACCCTGGATGAAGCATACCGGGGTACATCACGCATTTTGCAAATTGGCAATCAACGCATCGAGGTTAACATCCCGGCGGGCTCAGATACCGGAACGCGTGTTCGCGTCGCGGGCAAGGGCGCGCCCGGTCCGGCAGGCGGCCCGGCAGGCGACCTGTTTCTGCATATCGAAGTCTTGCCTCACGCCCAGTTCCAACGGCACGGCGAAGACCTGGAGACGGTCGTCCCACTAGATTTGTACACGGCTATCTTGGGTGGCGAAATCGCTGTACCTACGCCTGGCGGCCGCTCGGTTATGCTGCGCATTCCTTCCGAGACGCAGAACGGTGCCAAGTTTCGCCTGCGTGGAAAGGGAATGCCTGTTTTGAACCGGCCTAAAGAACGGGGTGATTTATACGCCGTGGTAGAGGTCGAGCTGCCCGCGCAGCTTACAGCGCAGGAACGCGAGTTGTTTGAGCAATTACGTACTCTGCACTCCAGCGTGTAGTCTTGACCCGACTATCAGACTAATGACTACCTGACTACTTAATAGGAGGGATTACAATGTTCAGACGAATACTCTTTGCGCATAATGCGACACCCGCTGCGGAACGTGCATTGCTGTATCTGGAACACATCGCGCGGACGGAGAGCGCCGAAGTGGTCGTCTTGCACGTCTACCAGCCGCCGGAGCGTTATCTGGCAACGCAGGGATACGACTTGTTGTTGCAGCAATTGGAAGCGGTGGCGCAGGAGGTGGTCAATGATACGGTCGAGCATCTCCAGAAAGCCGGCATTTCAGCGGTGGGGGTCATCCAAGCGGGGTCCCCGGCCAAGATAATCTTGGAGACGGCGCAGGACGAGAAGGCGTCGCTGATCGTTCTGGGGACGCGCGGACCGTCCAATGTAACCGACATTCTTCTGGGCGACGTCAGCACCGAGGTGCTGCACTACGCGCGTTGTCCGGTTTTCCTGGTGCCGTGAGAGGTAGGGATTGGGGACTAGGGACTGGTAACTAGGGATTAGTAACAGAGGATTGGAGACTTGGGACTAGATAGGCTATCTGATTCCAAGTCCCTAATCCCGAATCCCCAATCCGCATTTATGGGAGGAGCTATGAGACGAAAGCTTTATGTATTTCTCAGTGTCCTATTGTTGCTCGCGACTTCACTTGGCTGCCTTGCTTTGCAGACGTTGACCCCGCCCGCAGCGACGCCGCCTGTCGAGGCTACCACTTCCGCTCCACCAACGCCATGGATCGTCGTTCCATCAGGCGATGCGATCACAGAATTGGAGACGCAGGTGGAAGCGGTTTACGCTGCGGTGGGCGATGCGGTTGTGAACATCTCCATCACCTCCGTTGGCTATGACTTCTTCTTTGAGGCTGTTCCCAGCGAGGGCAGCGGTTCTGGTTTTGTCTATGACACGGAGGGACACATCGTCACCAACTATCATGTAATTGAGAACGCTCAAGATATCCAGGTCACGTTTGCCGACGGTGTCGCTTTCACCGGAACCGTCATCGGTTCAGACTCCACGTATGACTTAGCCGTCATCGAGATTGACGCTGGCGACTATCCGCTGCATCCCATATCTCTGGGCAACTCGGGCGACATCCGTGTCGGGCAGTTTGTGGTAGCAATTGGCAACCCCTTTGGCCTGGACCAAACGGTGACTTTCGGCGTCATCAGTAGCCTGGGCCGCGTGATTGAGAGCCCCGACGGGCGTTACATCGGCGAGGCTATCCAGACGGACGCAGCCATCAATCCTGGTAACTCTGGTGGTCCATTGCTTGATCTGCAAGGGCAAATCATCGGCGTGAACGCGCAAATCGTCAGCCCGAGCCAGGCAAACGCCGGCATCGGATTTGCCATCCCGGCCAATACTGTGAAGCGCGTCGTGCCTGAACTGATCAGTAAGGGGCGTTATCGACACTCGTGGATGGGTGTGCGCTTCTTCCCCGTCAGTTTGAGCCAGCAATTGCAGGCCTCTTTCGCAGAACTGGGAGTTGAAGTCCCTGAACATGGGGTACTTATTTTGGGGGTGGAGCCGGGCATGCCAGCCGCCGAGGCCGGGTTACGGGGCGGCGACCGCAGTGTTAACACGCCGTATGGGACCATTATGGTCGGTGGCGATACGATTGTGGCGATTGACGGTGTTGCGATCACCAGCCCCAGCAAGTTGATCGCCTACCTGGAGACCAACACTGCCCCTGGGGAGACCATCCAGGTCACGGTGTTGCGCGATAACGAGGAAATAACGCTGCCGGTGACATTGGGCGAGCGTCCATAATCCCTCCCTAGTTTGCAGCTTCAAGGAGATCGCCAGATCCCCGACCCCTGCGCATAGCCGGGGATCTGGCGATTCCCTCCTAGCCTCATTATCTGGGAAGGAATTTTGCGACTAGAGCGGCTGGTGTTCCTCGATCCACCGATCCAGGCTGGCCAACGCGCGTTCGGCGTAGGCTGCACCGCGTGCGCGTTTTCCCCGTATGCGCGTTTCGAGTGGTGGCATCAAGCCGAAATTGGCTTTCATCGGTTGGAATGTAGTGGGATCGGCGTGCGTGATGTAGTGCATCAGCGCGCCGATCATCGTGTCTGGCGGGAGCGTGAGCAAAGGTCGCCCGCGCTCCAGACGCGCTACATTTACCCCGGCCAACCATCCTCCGGCAATGTTCCCCGCGTAGCCTTCTAGACCGGCAATCTGCCCGGCGAAAAACAAATCCGTTCGAGTTTTCATTTGGAGTGTGGGGGCCAGCAAGGCTGGCGCATTAAGATACGTGTTGCGGTGCATCGAACCGTAGCGCACGAAGCGTGCGTTTTCCAGGCCGGGGATGAGGTGTAAGACGCGCTCTTGCTCGCCGTACTTGAGATTGGTCTGGAAACCGACCAAGTTGTAAAGCGTGGCGGCAGCGTCGTCCTGCCGCAGTTGAACGACGGCGTACGGTCGCCGCCCGGTGCGCGGATCGCGCAACCCGATGGGACGCAATGGTCCGAAAGCCAATGCCTGTGGACCGCGCCCAGCCAGTACTTCGACCGGCAGACACGCCTCGAAGAAATGCGGGTCGTTTTGCTCAAAATCGCGCAAAGCGATGCGTTCTGCGTTGAGCAAGGCGGTGACAAAACGATTGTACTCTTCCTCGTTCATCGGGCAGTTGATATAGTCACCTTGTTTCGCACCATCGTCAGATTCACCCCGGCCGTAGCGTGAGGCGCGGAAGGCGATGTCAAAGTTGATGGAGTCGACCTCGACAATGGGGGCGATGGCGTCGTAGAAGGCGAGCGCAGCGCTGCCTGTATATTCGCGGATGGCGGACGCGAGTTGGTCTGCTGTGAGGGGGCCGCTGGCGATGATCGCCAGACCTTCCGGTAGTGTTGTCAACTCCTCGCGGATGAGGATGATGCGTGGATGGGCCACGATGCGGCGCGTAACTTCGGCTGCGAAGCCTTCCCTATCCACCGCGAGGGCGCTGCCTGCCGGAACGCGTTGTTCATCGGCAACCGCAATGAGCAGCGACCCAAGCTGGCGGAGTTCCGCCTTGAGGAGCCCTGGTGCGCGGTCTGGCAGATCAGACCCTAGCGAATTCGAGCACACCAGTTCGGCGAGGGAATCGCCGGTATGTACGGGAGTAGCAGTGTGCGGTCGCATTTCGTACAGCCGCACGGGGAATTCGCGGCAGGCAATTTGCCAGGCTGCCTCGCTTCCGGCAAGCCCGCCGCCGATAATAGTGATAAATTCAGTCATCTGCTTCGTCATTCTCTAGGATGGTATAGACCTCCCCAGTGCGCGGTTGTGCGTCGAGCAAATCCCGTGCTTCGGCTTCCCATTCCAGCGGCACGCGCACTTCAACCCGCCCAATGCCGTCTACGGTTAGCCCGATCACCGGTCCCACCGATTCGTAAGTGAGGATGACCGGAATGCCGGCGGTCTCCAGTGCGCCGCGCACGACCATGGCGCGCAATATCCCCTGTGCAACATAGACCGTGACCAATCCGGTTCGCTTTTCCTTTTGCGCCATAGTCCTGCCCCTCCTGTGGTGATCCTTGCGAAAGTGTGCGAACCGGAGGTTCGCTTAAACCTTCACAAGAATGCATGAGCGATTACGACTCTAGCCGAAAATTGCACCTGCGAGCGTTTCTGGTGCATCGCCGGTGAATTTTCGGATAGGTTCTACGTGCATAGTTTCGTTAAAAACATATATTTGTCAATCCCTTGTATTCCTGGTATAATCTAAACGTTTTTACAGTCAGCATACAGGAATCGAGAGGTGTATGAGTAGTACCGTGCAGAATGACCAATACTGGGAGCAGTTCTCCGTCTTACCCAATGATCTGGAGCATATCACTAATTTCCTTGTCGAGTCGGAGCGTCCCCAAACTATCGACCAGTTAGCGCAGGAGGTCATCCGTGCGCGTCACCACCAGATGGTGGCGTTGATTGAGGAAACCTTGGCGCAAGGCAGCATCTATCGTCCCGGAGACAGCTACACCGTCGGTGAAAAGGTCATTTTCCCTCACTTGAATAACATTCTAGGTGAAGTGGTTGAAGTGCGACCCGGACACAATCCTGAGTACGACGCGTTCTCCGTTATCAAAGTGCGTATGGAAAGTGGTACTGTGCGTGAGTTTACAGCAGAATTGACGCAAGATCATCCACTGAACCAGGCGACCTATCTACCATCCAAGAATGTGGACCCGGATGAGATCTATGACCATCATGGGGAAAAGATCAAGACGGCGCTACGTTCTGCATTGGAGAAAAATGTGCAATTCCTTAGCGTGGGGGACCAGTGGTTCCTGCGCGATTTAGTGATGGAGATGCCGGCTGGGCAGTTGAATATTGCCGAGGCATTATTGGATATGGCAAGTGGTGGTCCATTGCTGACGAAGGAATTGCTCGCTGAAATGGAGGTTCCGGCAGAGATCTCAGAGCCTTTGCAGCTTTTCTCACTCGAATACGCCTTGTTACACGACCGGCGTTTTGATGAAGTAGGGCCAGCGGGATATGCACTGTGGTATCTCCGGCAGATGGAGCCGCAAGGTGTGCTCGAAGTGCCACAACCGCTGCGCTATATGCCCATTCCCTACAACCGCATTCTGCTGGATGAGACGATGCTGGCGTTGGAGGCCCAGATTGACGACGAGTGGTCGGATATTCAGAATGCTGCCCCGCCGGCTGATACGGTGACGGTGGTGCTAACTTATCCACACTGGCGCAGCGGCACGCTGCCGTTGTCGCCGCGTGTGGCACAACTTTTCCCCACCGCGCGGGTGACCGACCGCATCCGCTTTACATTCATAGATGGGAATACCAAGCAGACTTTCCCTGGTTGGGTTGTACGTAGCGGTCGATACGTTTACGGGCTAGACGAGTGGTACGAAAAGCACGGAGCAAGCGTAGGTGTGTACGTCGATCTCGCGCGAAGTGACGAGCCGGGCGTCATCCAGGTGAGTCTGCGCGCAGCCCGCGCGCGGCGCCGCGAGTGGCTGCGCACCGTGACGACGGAAAGCGGGCAGGTGCTGTTTGAGGTCACGCGTATCCCCGTGATGTGTGAGTTTGATGAATTGGCGACGGTTGCCGTGCCAGATCCCGATTCAGTAGATGCACTAGCGCAGCAGCTTCAGCGGGTTTCGCTTGAAGCTCTG
>JAFGSL010000120.1 GCA_016934645.1 Anaerolineae bacterium | reverse complement strand
CCACAAAGCGCTGCGCCAGGCCGAAGGCGAGATCGATCGTGGTGGCGTTTTCGAAGTGCTGCGTGCGCCGGTCGTTCCGGTGCAGCCCCACCCGCCGGGGAGTGACGCCGTTCCATGCCAGTAGCCGCTGGCTCACGTCGATCAGGTACGCGGGGACGAACTCGCCGCCATATTCGCCGCACCAGCCGGCACGCGCGGCGGCGATCTCCGCGCCGGTGGGCAAGGGACAGGGCGGGTGATACCCGTAGGCGATATACACAGCACAGCGCTCCTCCATGCTGACCGGCGCGCAGCGCTGGAGGGCCGCCAGGATGGCGTTCAGCGTCCCGGCGGTGGGCCTGCGGCTCACACCCAACTCGATGTTTGAGAGCGCCCGGATTCGCGCCTTCGGCAATGAGGTGATGGATGCGGCCCAGGGTGGCATCGTTGAGTTGCTGCTGTCGAGCGATTATACGCCGGTCATCGAACCGGTGGTTCACCCTGAAATCTCCTTCGAGGGGAACACCTATGAGCTGGATGAGTCGGGCTCCACACAGTGGTATGATGTTTTCTCCTTAATCTATACCAAGATTTGGACCTATCTATAGTATGGCTGGAGAAACGTTTCCGGGCCCCGCCAACTGGCAGGGCCCGGTTTTCTTGGGTCGAGCTTCACTTGCGCTGTGGGTTGTTTTCCTCTCTCTCCTTTACTGCGCTATCCCTGACTCGGTCACTTGTCGTTTAATCTGCTTGAGGTATGATACAAAACTCATGGAGGTAAGGTGATGCGTGTTTTCTCGGCGTTTCTAAAGACGATGCGTCCAGTCCAATGGATCAAAAACGGCGTTATTTTTGCGGCGTTGGTCTTCGATCAAAAGATCCTTGAATGGCCTTATCTTTGGCGGACGGTGGTCGGCTTCGTGTTGTTTTGCCTGGTTTCCGGCGTGGTCTATACGATCAACGATGTGGTGGACCTGGAAAAGGATCGCGAGCATCCCAAGAAGCGCCGCCGACCGATCGCGGCTGGGGAAATCTCACCGCGGCTCGCTCTTGGCCTGGCGGCGGGGATTGCGGTGCTGGCGATTGTATTCGGCGTGCTGCTCAATCCGTTATTTGCCGCTATCCTGATTGGCTATCTCGTGTTGCAAATGGCGTACTCGCTTTACCTCAAGCACATCGTTCTGCTGGATGTGATGGCGATCGCTACAGGGTTCGTGCTGCGTGTGGCCGCGGGCATCCCGCTGGTGGACGCCGAGCGTTTTTCGCCCTGGCTCTTCATCTGTATGACGTTATTGTCCCTCTTCCTCGGATTGGGCAAGCGACGTGGCGAATTGGTGCTTCTCGGCAGTGAGGCCACCAACCACCGCGCCAGCCTAGGAGACTACAATGTGATGTTGCTGGATCATTTGCTCAGCATCGTCACTGCGTCGATGATCCTGGCTTACGCCCTGTACACCTTCTCCGCTCCAAACCTCCCCCCTGATCATTGGATGATGTTGACGATCCCCTTCGTCATCTACGGCGCGTTTCGCTATCTGTATCTGATTCACGTGCGTGGCACCACGTTGGCGCCCGACGAAGTGGTGCTCACCGATCGCCCGTTGCAAGTTGATTTTGTCCTCTGGGGATTGGCAGCCGTGCTCATCCTCTACCTCGGTTAGAAAAGTCTCGTAGTCATTAGTCTGGTCGTCTTTTTCCCGAACGAAGATAGATCGCTCGAGAAAAACTATCCATGAGGACAAGTGCGAATTTGGCCTCTGGGACAATGACAACCCCACAGTTCTCCGTTAAGATAAAAATGAGTCAGCAGTGGGGCAAATCGTTGCCCAACCGTATCTCTCCCCGCCACTCAACGAGCGATTACTCAACAGACGACTACCTGACTAAAGACGATGTGACTAACGAGGAGGACAAACCGATGTTACAGCAACTTTTACTCAGTTTTGTGGCCTTGAGCCTGTTGTTTTCTCCGTGGCATGAGCCTACCGCCAAATCGTACAGTGCCGATCGTTTCGACGTGGACGTAGCGGTGCAAGCTGACGGTTCCTTGGAGGTGACGGAGCGACTGACTTTTCGCTTCGTTGGCGGGCCGTTCACCTACGTCTTCCGTCACCTGCCCACAGAGTTTACCGACGGGGTTGACGTCATCAGTGCGAGTGTGGATGGTGTCCCGCTGTCCGAAGGGAAAGACGCCGGGCAGGTCGAGATCACCGGACGCGATCCGGTCAAAGTCACCTGGCACTTCGCGCCAACCTCGGACAGTACGCACACCTTCGACCTGACCTATCGTGTGTGGGGTGTGGTGCGCCAGGAGAGCGGCGCTGAGAGCGCTGGTGCCGATGTGTTGATCTGGCAGGCGTTGCCCGATGAATACGAGTACAGCATCGCCGCCAGCACAATCTGCGTGACATATCCTGAGACGGCGCCTCTACTCGGCACGCCGGAAGTGCAGAAGGGCACGGCGACGGTCGAGCAAGGCGCGAACACGGTCACGTTCGACGCCCGCGACCTCAAGCCCAATGCGACGCTCATCGTAGCCTTGCGGTTCAGCCCTGGCAGCCTGATTGATGCGCCGCCACAGTGGCAGACGCAGGATGCTACCAGCAATCGGAGCGGCCCCGTTTTTGCCATGATCGGCTCGATCGCGGTGGCCCTCGTCGTTGCCCTGTTCGTGGTATTCCTGACACGTGCCCGTCTCACGTCGTCTGTGCGGGGCGAAACTCCGTTGACGCTGCCGCCGAGTGCGCTACCGCCTGCGATTGCTAGTGTCTTGATGCGCAACGGCAGCACGGATATGACGTGGGTGTGGGCCTATGCGCTGGGCGCTTGCTTTGATCTGGCGCAACGCGGCGTTATCGTCATTGAGGAAGCGCCGCGCGGGTCATGGTTGCAGGGGCGTGACTTCATCTTCCGTCTGAACAGCGATACCGCGACTTTGCGCCCGCACGAGCGCGGGTTGATCGAGATGTTCTTCGGCGACAAATCCGGTCTACAATCCGAGGTGCGTTTGAGTAAACTGCGGAATAACCTGTACAGCCGTCTCAAGCCTTTCTCGCAATCCCTGAAGGCAGAATGTGAATCCCTGGGATTCTTCGACGCGGAACGCCGACGACGCAGCACGGTGTTGGTGGTGTGGGGGGTGCTGCTGTTGTGCCTGGGTATAGGCCTGATCGTTGTCGCTGCGGCGCTGCTGATGAGCACGTTGGGTGTACTCCCGCTCTTCATCGCGATAGCTGTTGCTATACTAGGGGTTGGGTCGATCATCGCAGGGGCATCCTTCTCCCCACTGAGTGAGGATTATCAGCAGACGGCACTGGAGTGGAAGAGCTTTGCGAAATATCTGGTGGATGTGACGCGCCAGCGCGACACGTTGGTGCACTGGGAACAATTCGAGGGTTATCTGTCCTATGCGGCGGCGTTCGGGTTGGCGCAGCCGTGGGCGCGCTATCTCAAGAAACACGAGGACATCGAAGTGCCCGCATGGTTCCGTACGTTGGCTGCTGAGGACGGTGGGCGAGGGGCATTTGTGGCGATGATGGCGGCTTCGAGTTCCGCTGGCGGCGCGAGTGCGGCTGGTGCGGCAGGCGCCGCTGGTGCAGCCGGCGGCGGCGCGAGTGGGGCCGGGTAGCACGTCCTCGTTTTTCGGCTAGAATAGGCCCTAACCGCATACGTGCTTGTCAATTGAGCAAGAAAACGGACGTCGAAGGCTTCTTTTATGCTTCGGCTTGGTCGGGTTAGGGTTAACACACACGGGCGGGATTTTCTCGCCCGTGAATTCTGGTTGTTGTTAGCAGATGAAGCAGATTTTTCTGGCTGATAAATAGAAAATCTGCTTAATTCGCGTGCAACCTATGGTTGTCTATCTGCTGACCAAAGAGGGCATACGTTTGAGAGGTTCTCGCTGGTGGAGGGAACGCGCGCTGATCCTGCTCCTGCTGCTCGTAGGAGCAGGGCTGCGGCTATGGGATATGGGGCGTGTTCCACCAGGACTTTACCACGATGAGGCCCAACATGGTCTGGATGCGCTGACAGTGCTCGAAACGGGTCACGTCCCCCTGTACTTTTCGGCCAACAATGGGCGCGAGCCATTCTTCATCTATCTTGTCACGTTGAGCGTTGCTGTGTTGGGACGTAGTCCGCTGGCTGTGCGGTTGCCCGCTTTTCTCGTAGGGTTTCTCACGCTGGCAGCGACCTACGACCTGGCGAAAGTCTTGTGGGGGCGGCGCGCCGGGCGGTGGGCGTTGGCGGTGTTGGCGGTGATGTTCTGGCACGTTCACCTGAGCCGGGTAGGCTTTCGTGCTGTGATGCTGCCGCTCCTCACCGCACTCTTTCTGGTGCAGGCAGTTCGTGGGCTGCGCACCGGTAAGACGCGATACTGGGCTGCCGCAGGGGCACTCTACGGCGCGAGTTGGTACACCTACATGGCCGCGCGCTTCACACCGGTCGCGCTGGGTGTAATGGTGCTGTACGGTTTGCTCTTCCGCCGCGAACAAACGCTCCGGGCCTGGCGCGGTGCGCTCATCTTCTGTATCGCGGCGTTGGTCGTGCTTGCGCCGTTGGGCGGCTACACGTTGGCCCATCCGGAGATCGTGCTTTCGCGTACCGGACAGGTCTCGATCCTCAGCCCGGAGATCAATGGCGGCGACTTTTGGGGGACGCTGGTCAAGCACACGGTGAGTACTGCCGGGATGTTCTTCATGCGCGGGGATCGCATCTGGCGACATAATCTGGCGTGGCGTCCCGTGTGGGGACCGGCGTTGGGGCTGGCGTTTGTGGTCGGGGTCGGCGTAGCGTTAGCTGGGTTCCGTCGCAATGCAGGGGCCGCACTGACGCTCCTGGGGACGGTGGTGATGGCGTTGCCTACACTCCTTGCCGAAGACGCCCCGCACTTCCTCCGTGCCGTCGGCGTCTTGCCGACCGCTGTGCTCTTGCCGACGTTGGGCCTTTTATGGATCGAGTCCAAAGTCAAAAGCCCAAAGTCTAAAGTCGAATCAGCGCATCAACGAATCAGCGAATCTCGAATTACGAATTACGAATCACGAATCACGCCCCGTCTACCGTCTACCGTCTACTGTCTACTTCTGCTTCTCATCGCCTTCCTCTCCACCACCTACGACTATTTCGTTCGCTACGCGCGTGAACCGCTGGCCTATCATTGGTTCGAGGCGGGGCCGGTGGAGATGGCTGGGGAGATCAATACTTTCCTCGGTGAAGGATGGGACGGCACGCGAATGTTTCACACGCCGCAGGCGGGTCGCCAGGTCTACGTCGATCGCCAGTTGTGGGAATCGTGGACGGCGGTGCCGTTCTTGACGCCACCGGATGTGGTCAACTTTCTGCCCGTCACCGCGCCACCCGCGTTGGATGACGGGCTGCTCTTCGTCGTGTGGCCGTACCGCGATTGGGAGCCCGATGTTCTGCCCGTGTTGCCACATCCGGCGTACTTAAACGTCACGGAGGGGCCTCTCGCGCAGGGCGACCTAGATCCAGCACCGTTCACCATGGCGTTGTTCGTCCATGCAGAACCACGCCCGGACGTACCGTCGCCGGTGGCACGTTTCGACAAGGGCATCCTGTTGCGGGCTGCCTTAGTACAACCTGAGGTAGATGGCGTGCGCGTCCAGCTCTGGTGGGACGCTGAAGCTGCTGTGGACGCACCATATACCGTCTTCGTTCACTACCTGCGTGATGGCGAGATGATCGCCCAGCACGATGCTCAGCCTGGCAACCGTCACCTGCCCACGACGCTCTGGCAGCCCGGCGACCTGATCCTGGACGAGCACCTGTTATCCGGCATTGTTCCCGACCCGGCGCGCGACAGCCTACGCATCGGTTTCTACCACAGCATCACCGGCGACAGCCTCCCACGCCTTGACGAGGCTGCCAATCCCATCGGCGATTGGGTCGAAGTGGGCGTGATCTTGGCCCCGTAAGGAAGAAGCAAGATGCAAGAGGCAAGAAGCGAGGGGCAAGACGCAAGATGCAAGATGCAAGAACGGAAATCCTGTATCCTGCATCCTGCATCTTGTATCCTGTATCTTGCATCCTGCATCCTTTTGTCCTTGCTCGCTGCCGCGCCGCTGTGGGGTCCGGGGATGGTCAACACGCGTGGTGGGGGAGATAGCCCGTTCCTGCTCCAGCGCACACTCGATATGGCGGAGAGTCTGCGATACGGTATTTTCCCGGCGCGTTGGATGGCTCACGCAGCCTACGATTTGGGCTATCCCTTTTTCAATCACTATGCAGCGCTGCCTTACTACCTCTCCGGCGGGTTGACGGTGCTTGGTCTTAGCCCGCTCGTCGCTATCCAGGCCACGCAGACCTTCGGCTTCGTGCTCGCCGCAATCACGATGGCACTGTGGGCTGAGCGCGTGTTCAAGAGCCGGATGGCTGCGCTTGTGGCGGTGGCAGCGTACACTTTCGCGCCGTTTCACCTGGTCAACGTCTATGTGCGCGGCGACTCGCTCTCCGAATTCTACGCTTTTGTCTGGTATCCTCTTATCCTGTGGACGTTGGATCGCGTCGCCGAACGGCCCGCGCGCGGGCGCATCGTCGCCGCCGCTTTGGCCTACGGCGCGCTCATCCTCACTCACAACACCTCCGCGCTCGTCTTTTCACCGTTTGCACTCTTGTATGCTGTGCTACGAATTACGAATAGTGAATTACGAATGACGAATTGCGAATCGGCGAATGGGCGAATGAGCGAATCGCCGAATCAGCGAATTACGAATCACGAATCTCCTCCTGTTCCCCCCGTCTGCCGTCTACTGTCTACCGTCTACCTTATCCTCCCCTTCCTCCTCGGCTTTCTGCTCACCGCATGGTTCTGGCTGCCGGCGATTGGAGAGACAAAGTACGGGCAGATGGGACCAGAGTTCACGGCGGGATATTTCCACTACAGCAACCACTTTCGCGGCCTTGATCTGGTGCAGCGGACGTTCGCTTTCAACTACAGCGTCGCTACCCGCGCCGAAGACGCCGGCCCATTCGCGATGGGACTGGTGCAGGCGGTGTTGGCGGTGGTGGGCGTGGTCAGTCTGGTGTCTAATATCCAAAGTCGAAAGTCGAAAGTCGAATCGGCGAATTACGAATTACGAATCACGAATCACGAATCTCCTCCCGTCTACCGTCTACCGTCGCGCGAATCTTCGCGCACCGTCTACCTTCTCTTTGGCTTTTTCCTCGCCACCTTCATGATCACCCCGCTCTCCAAACCGCTGTGGGATCACCTGCCGCTGTTGGAGATTACGCAGTTCCCGTGGCGCTTCCTTTCGGTGCAGGCACTCTTCACCGCGATGGCGACAGGAGCGATTGCCGATCTCAAAATCTTCAAATCGGCAAATCTCAAAATTCCCGTTGCGGCTGGATTATGTGGACTATCGATCGCGGTTGCGCTCCTGGGCTTGCATCCCGAACGGCTGTTGATCGCTGACGAAGCCGTGACGTGGGATAATCTGCTGCTCTACGAGACCTTCACTGGCAACATCGGCACGACAATCCGCTACGAATACCTGCCGCGCGACGTTTCGCCGCGCCTCTACATCTCCGAGGCCGTCGTGGATGGCGAACTACGCCCGATTGCAGATGGCGATGGGTTGCAGGCCTGGGATCTGCTGGATCGCACGCCCATCAAGCGGGTGTGGCAGATGACGGTGGGTGCGGGCGGTGCGAGGGTCGCCTTCCCCCTCAATTGGTGGCCTGGCTGGCAGGCCACAGTCGATGGCGTGCACGTCGAAGTCTATCCGATGCCCGGTTCCGGTCGGCTGACCATATCTCTTCCCGCCGGAGAACATAACATTACTCTGCGGCTACGTAATACCCCCCTGCGGACAGTTGCCGAAGCTCTG
>JAFGSL010000119.1 GCA_016934645.1 Anaerolineae bacterium | reverse complement strand
TGGCAGGATGGAAGACTTGAAGACGATCAGTTTCACGATCAGTAAAGCGCAGTTGACCGACGTGGAACGACTCAAGCGGAGGCTTGACCGGGATCGTTCGTGGGTGTTGCGGGATCTGATTCGGCGCGGGCTGGAGTCATTGTCGGGGTTGTCTGCACTAGCGGAATCCGTGAAGGGCCTGGAAGATATCGAAACTGCCCAGCGTTTGTTTGTAGAAGCATTGGCTAAATCATACGAAGCGCGGACGGCACCGGATATGGATCCGGCGGATCGGGCTTTGGTCGAGGCATTGGTGCGCCAGGTTGAGTGAGGAAAGCGAGGCTAAAAGATGAATCTAGCATTTAACAATGGGCAATGTTACGAGATCCACGCTAAGAACATTGAAGATTTGTGGTCAGTCGTTGAACATGGATTTACGATTCACGCCAGGCCCTTGCATCCATCGCAGGGCGAGGAATATGGGCGCAAGTTATCTTTGACTGAGTTGCGCGAGTTAGGGAAACAAGTACGCGAGACAAATGGGTATGGTGAGCGCTGCACAGTTTTCAATGCTCCCTATCTGCTATTGAACGGTGAGCTTGCCGGTGTTATTTTTCCGCCTATGTCCAATACGAACGGCTCATATGGTCAATATAGCATTGGATTGAGCTGGGAAGACGGCGACTTTGTTAAGCCGTTGCCTGTTGGCGCAGTGAAGTTGATCGAGCTGGTTAAAACGCATCTGTAAGTTCTTATAGATGGGGGCGACGATGAGCAGTTTACAGCGGTTCTTCCATATTCGGGTGAGCAGGGACGCACGGGGCAATCCGCAGTTGACGACAAGCCCTGAAGCGCACGCGCTGAACACCCGGAAGATTGCGCTGGAGGGCGTCGTCCCGATGGTGTGCGCGGTTTGCGGCGAGGCGTTTGGGGTGGTGAACGCCGGCGCGTATTACAGCGAACGGGCGGCAGGGGTGCGCTACTATTGCCAGGCGCATCGCGGCAGGCGTCGTTGCCGGAGACAAGGTTGATGTTGGCTCAAAACCCCGTATGGGGACGGGGCAGCGAGTTGGGGATGCCGGCCAGCGCAGGGTGTGGCGCGGCGAACGGTCGGGAAGAGGTCAGGGTGAGCGAGCGCCTGGAGCTGCGTCCGACGGCTGAAGGCTCCGGGAGTGGCCCCCACTCCGCCGGCGTCCTCGTTTTTCGCTTGGGTTATGGGAGGCGTTATGAGTAACGAGTTGGCATTATTTGGGGTAGTGGAAGAGGCTGAGGTGGAGGTGTTGCCGGTGGAGGTGTTGGCGCCGGCGGATTCACGCTCGTTGTTTGGGTTGGGGACGCGGGTGGCGCGACCCTGGTTGACGGTGATGGATTTGCGCCGGGAGTGGGCCGCGGCCTGGGAGGCCTGGCTGGGCGATCTGGGCAGCGACCGGACGCGGGAAGCGTACCGCGCGGCGTGGGAAGATCTGCTGCTGTTTCTCGACGGTCCGGATTTTTGGCGGATCACGCACGACAATATCCGGGCGTGGCGCGCCGATATGGAGCAGCGCCCGTTGGCGCCGCGAATGCAGGCGAGCCTGGCGCGCCGGGGAAAGGCGCGGGAGCGTGGGTATAGCGCCAGCACGATCAACCAGTATATGGCGGCCATCTCTTCATTTTTCAGTTATACGACCGAGCGCTGGCCGGTGACGTTTCCCGACGGGACGGCGGTGGCGCTGGCGCAGTTGGACGAACGCGGGGTACGCGCCGGGGCGTTTGTGAATCCGGTGCGGGTGGTAGGACGCAAGAAGGGTCGCGGATACCAGGCCTATTATATGGGCCTGGAGCAGTTGCAGAAGTTCCTCAAGGCGATTGATCCGACGACGCTTTTCGGGGTGCGGGATTACGCGATGTTCCTGCTGTACATTTCGACGGGGATGCGTAATAGCGAGATCCGGCTGTTACGATGGGAGGACTTCGAGGAGCGCGCCGGGGTGATGTGGTTTTTCTGGCGCGGGAAGGGGTCGGGGAGCAAAGAGAACAAGAGCGGTTGGCACGAGATGCCGCGCAAGGCGTGGTTTGCGGTGCAGCAGTATCTCAAGCTGGCCGGACGCTGGGGACATCTGGAGGGCGAGTCGTTCATTTTCACGGCGGTGACGGACCGGGCGAAGAACCTTAGTAACGTAGGTGAGGCCTGGTCACGGACGGGGCAGGCGTTGAGTTTGGGCGAGGTGAACCGGTTGGCGCGGCGTTATTGCGAGCGCGCTAACCGGTTTTTTGATGCGGGCATCCAGGTGGAGCGGGTGCATGTCCACACGTTGCGGCATTCGTTTGCGATGTACCTGAAGGCGAAAAACGTGAGTGTGGACGACATCTGCGACGCGCTGCACCACGAAAGCTTGGCGACCACGAAGCTATACCTCCAGCAGATGGAGGGGACCAGGGCGAAGTTTGCGGCGATGATGGAAGATGATCTGGGCGTGTAGGGCAGCTAAGTATTTGTTAGGTAGTGGGGAGGAAGAAGCACATGATGACACGAAGCCAACGGTTGAATATTTCGGATGGATTACAAGCTATGGCTGGAGCTGCCTCTGAGTGGCAAGATGAGTTTAGTAGTGATGAGGCGCTGGCCGCAGTAGGGTTGGAGCTGGTAGAGAAGGCGTGCCGGGTGGCCCAGCAGGCAGTGCAGAGCGATGAGGTCGCGGATTTGCGGGGCCTCGAAGACAGTCTGCGATGGTTAAAGGATGCGGCCCGCGAAAAGCGGGCGCAGATGCGGGAGATGCGCGCGGCTGTTAATGTGCAACGGCGCGCAAGTGTACCAGAATCAGTGCGATAGGTCAAGGGAGGTGGAGATGGTGGGGTTTATGGATTACGTGCAATTGGTGAGTGATATGCGCAATGCGCAGAAGGACTATTTTCAACAGCGTACTCGGAGCGCGCTTTCGTTGGCAAAGGAATTGGAGCAACGAGTTGATAGAGTGACCTTGCAACTCATTGGAGAACAGGCTGTACAGGAAGCGCTTTTCGAGACAAAACAGGAGGGGGTGTGAAATGCAGTTGCGAAGGGCGTGTGAGTTGTTATTGGAAGCGAGGGATCGCGGCAACCAGATAGACTTCTGGCGCGCCATTGGGTTGATCACGCAGGCGATGGGTGAGTTGCACGCTTTGGCGAATGCGCCGGCGGGCAGGTTCAGGATTGATAGAACAAAATGCAATGGCATCGAGCGCTGGGAGTTGTTGGACGGTAGGACGTTCGTGTTGGCGATCGAGCCGGAAGAGTTGAGGCAGTTGGCCGGTGAGGCGTTGTTGGCAGACGTGCGACGCCAGGGGTTTTAAAAAGGGAAGGCCCGCCGGGGGTAGCGGCGGGCCTGGGGAAAATGACGCTTGGGTAGGGCGTCTACATCTTCAGTATACAACGATGGGTAGGTGTGTCAATGCAAAATAGGGGAAATCGTTTCGGGATTAGTCTGGCGCGGCAGACGTTTCAGCGGTTCAACCGCAGTCGCGATGGAGTGAGCGAGGCGCAGTTTTTTGCGTCAGTGGAGCGCACGACGCCGGTGCGTCCGCCGTCGTTGGAGAGTGATGTGCTGGTGCCGGCAGCAGTCGCGGCGCTGATCGGATTGGGGACGTTTATGGTGATGACGCCGTTGGCCCTGATCGTGTTCAATGCGATTGGATGGGACGATGGGGTTGCCTGGTTTCTGGGAATCATCGCCGGCGGGATCGGGTTTGGGGTGGCGGCGCTGGATGCGGTGTTTGCGTCGCGGACCAGCATCTACGCGACGGACGTGTTGAAGGACAATCTGCTGGCCAGGACGGAGCGCAACGAGGAGACGGAAGCGACGGCCAGCACGGTGGATTTGCGAGTGACGCGCGAGGATGTCGGGCCGTATCCGCAGATTCTTGAGCGAAGTTTGCCGGTGGATGAAGGGCGGTTGCGCGCGTTTGCGATGGCCATCATCGAGCCGGAGACGACAATCGCCCAGGCGGATTGGGTAGGACGGGAGAAGTTGTTCAGCCGGTCCGAGTTCGATGCGACGTTGCAGAGGTTGATGGAGCTGGGCCTGGTGGCGTGGAATTCGACGCGGGATGCATCCCAGGGCCGTCACGTGACGCGCGGCGGCCGGGCAGCGCTGCAGGCCTGGCTGGAAGGTAAGACGGCGTGGGGCGAGCAGGGCGCGCACGCAAGCACGCACGCAAGCAGCAATGGGGTTGTAGTGGAGGGGGAAGAGAGTTTGGAGTAGGGGAGAGGGTAGACGGGTAGAAAACTTATGGAGGTATGGGGAAGATGAACGAGAAACTAGGGGTAGGAAGCATTGTGGGTGTGGCGAATCAGAAGGGCGGCGTGGGCAAGACGACGATTGCGGTGCACCTGGCGATCGGGGCAGCGCGCCGGGGGAAGCGGGTGATCCTGGTGGACGCGGACCCGCAGGGGAACGCTACGAGCTGGCTGCTGGACGGCCAGCAAGACGGCGGGATGTACCGGCTGTTGATCTTGAAGGACGCGCCGGTGAAGATGGTCGCGGGGTTGCGTACGTGGGGCATCGGGTTGCTGCCGGGGAATTACGAGACGGGGCAGGCGCTGGCGATGTTGGGCGCGATCGGGCGGCTTGGGGAGATACCCGGGCGCATCCGGCCGTTGGGGGAGGTGGCTGACCTGGTGGTGATGGATATGCCCCCCAGCCGGATGGCCGGGTTCAACGAGTTGTTGATGGCGTGCGATTGGGTGATCACGCCAACGCAGCTCGAACGGTTGAGCCTGGAGGGCGTGAGCCTGATGGCGCAGGCGGTGCGGGAGTTGGGAGATCGGCCCCGGTTGATGGGGGTGGTGCCGAATATGACGCGCGTTCGCACTCGCGAACATCAGGCGCAGATGAAGGACCTGGTGCAGACCTTTGGGGGCACGGTGTGGCCTCCGCTGCCGCTGACGATTCGGGTAACGGAGGCGGCCAGCTTCGGGACGACGGTGTTCGATTTGTGCCCGGGCGAAGACGTGACGATAGCGATGAACGCGGTGGTGACGCGGATGCTGGGGGTGCTCAATGGGTGAGCGAAAGCGCGTTGGGGGATTGTCTGCGAATCTCGATCCGGCCATCGCCGAATGGCAGAAACAGGCGGCGGAGAATCCGGCGACGGTGAGCAAGAAACGCCGGCGCGATCGGGAGCGGGTGCGGATATTCGTGGATATCACGCCGGGGCTGAAGGCAGCGCTGGAAAGCATCGCCGGTTGGGAGAAGGGCGAGGATACGAGTGTGAGCCAGGCGACGGAGATGTTGTTGATCTTTGCGGCGCGGGCTTATGGAGCGAGGGACGGTGAGCTGCTGCGGGCGTTTCGCGACCGGAAGAGCCACGCGCGGACGCCGCGTTTTTCGTGGAACGTGGAAGTGCCGGAAGAATGGGACAGGGAAATCGAAGCAATCTTCGGTAATGGCAAAGTAGACGGCAAAGTAAAGGGCAAAGTATAGGTTGTCATAGTGTTTGCCGTGGGGTTTGCCATCATCGGCAATCTTTGACCTTGTAGGTGGACTTGTGAGCGGTTTTCAGGATATAGGGGTAGGCAAACTACGGGGGTATGGGGAAATGGCAGGAAACAGGGTATACGGAGTGTTTTTCAGTATGGAGAAAATTACTACGGAGAGGGTAGAGAAGGCGCGCCGGGTGTTTTTGCGGCAGTTCGGTTGTGAGGCTGCGGTGATGGTGGCCGGGAAGCAACGGGAGGCTGAGGCGCGTGAGGCTGCCGGGATGTTGTTGACGGTCGAAGTGCGTGGTGGGATCATCGGTGGGGAGTTTTGGTTGGGCGGTGTGGAATGACTGCCGGCGTATATCTGATCCACTTTGAGACGCCGTATAAGCACGCGCGGCATTATGTGGGATGGTCCGGGGATGTGGAGTCGCGGTTGCAGCGACATCGGGAAGGGAATGGGGCGCGATTGATGGAAGTGGTGACGGACGCCGGGATTGCATGGCAAGTAGCATGGGTGTGGCCGGAAGCTGACCGGGCGTTCGAGCGGAATCTGAAAGATCAGAAAAACACAGCGCGGTTTTGCCCGATTTGCCGGCACAGCATACAGATGTCGTTATGGGAGTTGTTGGATACTACGTCGCCGTCTGTGGAGATTGATTGGGACGCGATTGAAGAGATCGAGTTTGTGGAGGCGTAAAGTGACGATTATCGAGGACATCAAGGAACGGCTGGACCTGGTCGAATGGGTTGGCAAGCGCGTGGAGCTGAAGCGCGCGGGACGGCGGTGGGTGGGGTTGTGCCCATTTCACACTGAAAAGACCGGCTCGTTTTTCGTGTTCGAGGATAGCCAGCGGTGGAAGTGTTTCGGGTGTGGTAAGTCCGGTGATCTGTTGGATTTTGCCCAGGCGGTGGAGGGCTGGACGCTGCCGGAGACGATCCAGGAGCTGGCACGGTTTGCGGGCGTGGAGCTGCGGCCTTTGACCGAGGCCGAGCGACACGTACAGCAGATGAAGCGTGATCGGCAAGCTGTCTTTGGGATCGTGGCCGAGTTTTTGCAGATTGCCGAGGTGGACGAAAAGGCGGGCGTTGCGGTGCGAGAACGGGCGCGCGATGGATATGAGTATGCGCGCGGTCGCGGGTTCGACGATCGCACGATCGCCACGGCGCGGTTGGGTTGGTTTGGGAAGGATTGGGGCGCGCTACGCGAGGCGCTGCTGGATGCGAAGATTGACCTGGATTGCCCGGCGGCGGTGGCGTGGTTGGGTTATAGCGGCGATGTGGCGAGCTGGAGACGTGAATGGCGCGTGCAGGTAGATAAGAAGTGGGTGGATGCCGGACGCATCCCAGCGGCGCCGCCGGAGATGTTGGTTTACGTGCACTTCAGGCGCGGGACGGTGGACTATTTGAGCGGGCGGCGCGTAGTCAATGAGAAGGGGCCGAAGGGTTGGAATCCACCGGTGGACTTGGCCGGCGAGCGCATGCCGCTGTTCAATGCGACGTGGCGCGAGGCGCAGCGCTGTGTGGTGGTCGAAGGACAGGCTTGCGCCTGGACGTTGGAGCAATGGGGATTTGGAGCGGCGGCGAATTTGGGGGCTGAAATCAATCCTAGCGAAACTAATCCTTTATTAGGTGAGTTACTGAAGAAGGAAGAGTTGTTTATCGCGTTCGATGCTGACGACGCCGGCAGACGCGGGACGGATACGTTGGTGGAGCGGCTGTTGAAGGGTGGACGGACGGCGGGCAACGTGCGGGTGGTGACGTGGCCGGCGCACGACGCCAACGATTGGTTGCAGGCCGGCGCCGTGCAGGGGCACGCGCGGACGTTGTTGGAGAATGCTCCGACCTGGTTGGACGTGTTGGTGGGACGGGCGCAGGATGGCGCAGACGATGATGCTACCCGGGCTGTCTTTTATGCGCTGGCGACATTGGATGAGTATGGGGTGCTGCGACAGCGGGACAGGGTGTGTGAGCTGCTGAACATGAAGAAGGGTGAGTTCGACGCGCTGTTGAAGGCGGTGCGGCGCGAGTTGGGTTTGAACGAGGATGGCAAGCCCAAGTACGTGGTGATGAACGGGCGTATTTGTCACCGGTATATGGATCGGTATGGGGCTGAGAGTATCAATCCGTTGTGCAATTTTACGGCGCGAATTGCCGAGGATCTATTGCTCGATGACGGCGAGGTGCAGGTGCGCGAGTTCGGGATGGCGGGAAACATCGGGGAGCGGACGCTGACGCAGGCGCGGGTGGAGGCATCAGAGTTCACGGAGATGACGTGGGTGGCGAAGGCCTGGGGGTCGCGGGCGATTGTGGAGGCCGGAGGGCACGCACGGGAACACTTGCGGGCGGCGATCCAGTATTTAAGCGATGATGTGGAGATGAAGACGGTGTTTACGCATACGGGTTGGCGGGAGATCGGAGGGAAGCCGGTTTATTTGAGCGGGCAGGGGGCGACGCCGCCGGCCGGTGGTGATGAGACGGTGATTGTGGAGCTGGACAAGGGGCTGGAGTTGTACACGATCCCGGCCACGCCGGTGGAGGCGAGGGATGCAACAAAGACGTCGCTGGAGTTTTTGGACGTGGCGCCCAGGGAGGCCTCCTGGCCGTTGTGGGGGGCGATGTACGTGGCGCCGCTGCGGGAGATGGTGAACCTGGCATTTGTGGTATGGTTGTACGCCCCGACGGGGGCGATGAAGAGCACGTTGGCGGCCCTGGCTATGAATCACTATGGGGAGGGGTTTGACGATAAGCATTTGCCGGCAGGGTTTATTGACACAGCCAACAGTATCGAGCGGCGGATGTTCATTCTCAAGGATGCGCCGCTGGTGGTGGATGACTTTGCCCCTCAGAAGGATCCAACGGCCTCCAGAGATTACACGAAGACGGCGCACCGGTTGGTGCGGGCGGCGGGCAACCTGGCCGGGCGCGGGCGGTTGCGGGCGGATGCGAAGGCGCGGCAGACGTACAGCCCCCGGTGTCTGACGCTGGTGACGGGCGAGGACCTGCCGGAGAGCGAGGGGGTGATGGGACGGTTGTTTGTGGTCGAGATGCAACGCGGCGAGATTGACATTCAGAAGCTAACGTCGTTGCAGGATCGGCGCGGGCGTTTATCGCACGCCATGAGCAGTTACCTGGCGTGGCTATCGGAAAGGTGGGATTGGATTGTGGAGCAGACGCCGGAGATGTGGCGCACGAATCGCAAGGAAGCGCAGTGCATTCAGAAGCATTTGCGGTTGCCCGAAGCGGTAGCCGGGTTGTTTCTTGGGTGTGATTTGGGGCTGCTGCACGCTCGCGACGTGGGGGCGATCAGCGATGCGCAGTATAAGGTGATGCGCGAGGATGCGTGGCAGGCGTTGATCAGCCGGGCGAAGGCGATGGGGGACCGGCTGTTGCAGGAGAAACCGGAGACGTTGTTTGTGGAGGTTCTGCGTACGCTGTTGACACAGGGTAAGGTGTTCCTACGCGATCGGGAGAGTCTGAAGCCACCCCTGGGGGGTCCGGACGACGGGAGCGGCGGGTGTGAGATGTTAGGTTGGTACGACCAGACGCGGGTATATCTGATTCCACAGGCCTCGTACAACCGGGTGTACCGGTATTTTCACGATCAGGGGAATGTGTTTCCGGTACGCGAGCAGACGTTGCGCAAGCAGCTCGATGAGGCGGGACTGCTGGTGAGCGATGATGGGAGGAGGACCTCGACGTTGTGGGTGAATGGGCACACGGAGCGGGTGTTGGTGATGGATTTGGGGAAGATATGGGAGAAGGATGAGGTTTCCCAGGATAGCTAACAATGAATTAGGTGATGGAGGTTTGTATGTCTGAAGAAACAGTAGATCGGATGATTGAGTTAGCCGGCAGCGTTAACAAGTTGGATGTTTTGAATATATTGGCCGATGTGTTGCTGCAATTGGCAAAGGTTGAAGAGAATAACGTGCGATGGCGCCTGGTGATACTTCCAGGTAGTAGTCCTAAAAAGCCCAATTTGACCAAAGAGTTATTGCATTGCTCTCAATGCGACCGTGATTTTGAGGTGTTCGTTGAACGGGATCACGATCCAGATGTATGTCCGGTGTGTGGGAGTGTGGATTGGGATCTTCCGTTTTAGGGTATCTGTAAATTTTTTCAGATGGGGAGGCGTTCTATGGAGCAGTTGTTGAATATCGGGGCGATTGTGGTGGATCCGGCATTGCAGCCGCGCGAGCAGATGGATATGGCGATGGTGATGGAGTACGCCGGGGAGATGCAGCAGGCGGGGTCGCAGTTCCCGCCGGTGACTGCGTTTGGGACGGTGGAGCAGTGTTGGTTGGCTGACGGATTCCACCGGATCGAGGCGGCGAAGTTGAGCAATATCGCCGTGTTCAAGGTGCAGCTCCTTCCTGGAGGGCGGCGTGAGGCACAGTTGTTCAGTCTGGGGGCCAATGCGACGCACGGGTTGAGGCGCACGAATGTGGACAAGCGGCGGGCGGTCGAGACGGCGCTGCGGGATGCGGAGTGGGCGCAGTGGAGCGACCGGGAGATTGCGCTGCGTTGCGCGGTGAGCGCGCCGTTGGTGGCGCAGGTGCGGATGGAGCTGGGGTTGGTCCGCGAGGAGCGGAAGGTGGAGCGCGGCGGGGTGGTGTATACGATGCAGACGGGGGGGATCGGGAAGGGGGATCAGGATCAGGAGGATGAAAGGATTGCGGAGACGGATGCGGATGAGCATTGGGATGGATTCGATGCGTTGCAGCGTATAGCTCAAGAGAATGAGAGGATTGAAGAGGGAGAGGATGATGCAAAAGCGGAAGATGCCGGGATGGGAGAGGACGCAGAGGATGTTGTGGCTACGGGAGATTTACGGGAGCACGAAGACGAAGACGCGGTGGAGTTCGGTGAGAAATACGTGGAGCAGGCCCGCGTTGAGTCAGACAAAGCGGCGGGCGGTTCGTCAGGAATTCTGGTGGAGAGAGGGGCCCCATTGCCAGCGCCGGCGCGTCCGGTTCCAGTGCTGGTCCCACCAGCTCAGGCGATTCCTGCTCCTAAGTTGCCGGCACCTGAGAAACCGGCGCCGGTGGTGGTTTTAGTGGCGCGGATTCGTGGAGATGTGGCGGATGTGACGGTCGGGCAGGAGGGCACGATGCCGAGCATTATGCGGAAGGCAGATGCGGAGCGTGGGGTATTGGTCGAGGTCTTGAGCCAGGTATTGGCCGATTATTTCAACACAAATTAGACACTATGGAGGTATAGGGGAAATGGCGACGGTGTACAAGTATCAGGATTATGAGTATCGGGATGAGGCGGGGGAGTTCACGACGGAGGAGGTGCGCAAGCAGTTGACGCAGTATTTCCCGGAGCTGGCGCAGGCTACGGCGGAGACGAAGAAGGTGGGGGACGATACGGTGGTGACGTTTGTGAAGCGAGCCGGGACGAAGGGGAATGATGAACAAACATACGGGATGGCGTTAACTCATTTCGATAGTCTTGGTGAGCTGGTATCTGTGCCAGATTTTATACGGGTTAGTCAGTCGTATTGGATCAACATTTCAAAGGTTAAGCTGATTGTGGGTAGCCTTGCTGACGACAGCTGTGTCCTTGTTGACGATGCGATTTTGTGCGGAGATGAGGCCAAGAATTTGTTGACGTGGCTGGAGGAGAATAGCTTAGATATTCGCAGGGAGAAGGAGTGCGATGACGCCGGGCGATTTGGCCAATAGGCTGGCGACGTTGGAGCCGGTGGAGCTGCCGGCGATTGAGGTGGCGTTGCGTCTGGCAGAGATGGTGTTTTCCAATGCTCCGGGGTCGGTTGAGGAACGGGTGATGTTGTTGGAAGAGGTCGAGCCGGCATTGGAAGCATTGAAGGAACAAGGGGCGATGGCCGAGGAGGTGGCTCAGCGATGTTTGAAGCTACGAGCGGTTATAGCGAGATCAGCGCCTGTGTGGTTTTGAGCGGCTTTGCCAGGAATGCGTTGCAGGCGTTCAGGTTGCCGAAGTACAGCGCATTGGCGGAGTTGTTTGGCGATCCAGTCCGGCTGTGTGTGCTGCTGGACGTGATGAATGGGTTTCGGGCGCAGTTTGGCGCGCCCGAGACCCGTCCGGGCGTTACCTTGTCCGTGCTGGATTTGGAAGAGTGGGTTCTATATAAGATTGATGAGTGTCTTTGTCCGTTGGATGAAACGTATATCAACGAGGTTTTGTATGCGATGAAGGAAGAAACGTTGCTGTGCGGGCCGGTGCCGATCCAGACTTTTGGAATTCCGTGGGAGATGGTCCAGGTTTATCAGAAGTCAGGAGATAGGGAATGGGCGTGTTTGATGCCGTTGTTGGCGTTGGGGTACCGGTCGCTGCCGGCCAACGATGAAGTGGGCGATGCGCTGTTGTTGTGTGAGGAAGCTTTGCAGGATCGGGCGATGGAGATGGGTGGGGAATTGCCGCCGATGAATCCGTATGACATTTTGACGCGATTGCAGGAGTTGCCGGCGCCGATCGGCCCGGGCCTGGCTGCGGGTTGGAAGATGATGTGGCGCGGGTCCGGCAATCTCTTTTTGGATACGCTCGCGGCGGAGTATATGGGAGATTACGGGGAGTTCTTCTTCGATGTGGTTGGGGACAACAGTTTCAGCGTTCACGATTTGAAGGCACTGGAACGGGAATGGCGCGAGGCAAAGCCTGAGGTAGATGCTTTCGCTGATTACCAGGGATGGTATGACGATGAGTTCTTTGCCGAGGCGCGCGTTGTGGATGAATTGATCGGGTTGTTTGGGGATATGCTGGGGGTGGACGATGACGATGAGTAATGCTTTAGGGGTCGCGTTGGCCGGGAAGTTGCCGGCGTGGTTGCCGCACCAGGAGTTGAAGGCGCGCCTGGACGTGTACGAAGAGGCGCTGGTTTTGACGAAGTTCGAGATGGGTGCAGCGACGGCGTGTTATGAGGTGGCGCCCGGCGATGTGGCGACGGCGTTTTCGGGTGAGGAGTTGCTGACGGGGGTGTTGCCGGAGGGGTGTTTGTGGTACCGGCAGGGCGCGGAGCAGATCGGACTATATTTGGCGCCGCAAGTGTGGCGGGTGCAGTTGACGCAGGGTGTGCTTTTGCGGACGCCGCTGCCGGGGATGGTGTTTGTTGGATGCGGGTCGCGTTACCGGTTGTTTGCGGTGAAGCAGCGTCCAAGCAACGGAACGGAGCGGTTGTTTCGAGCGCCGGTCCCGAATGTATTTGACAATGGGGAGATTTGTAAGGGGACGGTACCGTTCAAGACGAGTAGCGTGCAAACGATTCGGGAGATGATGCGGTTGTTTTTCGAGGATAGCGTGTTCAACAATCACCTGGCTGTCGGAAAGATTGGGGGTGAGAAGCGGCATCTGGATGATGTGCGTGAGCTGTGGAAGGACTTGAGCCAGGCCGAGGCGACGGAGTTCCCGACGGATGAGCTGATCAAGACGGTGCTGCGGTTGGAGGACTTATGGGCGGAAGATTAAATCCGGTGGAATATCTGGTGCACACGGGGGAGACTTCGTTGCAATTGCCGGCAGGAAAGGCTTACGGGTACGTGATGGCCGGGAATGGGGTATTCAAGATTGCGCACACTGCGGAGTTTGAGGCGTGCATCCCGGTAGCGCCCGGGCACATTGCCGGGTTGGGGAATTTGACGCCGTATTTGTGGATGGAAGAGTTATTGGATGTGGCGATCTTGCGGGCCGTGTTGATGGATGCACGCAACGCGGCGAGGCACGCGCCGCGCGAGGCGATGTATCACGTGGTGAAGGAAAACGGCAAGGCCAAGGTGTATGCGCCCCAGCAACGGGCAACAGCCGGCGGAGTGTGGTACGAGGGCGGCAGTGCATCTAACGTTTTGTTAGATATTCATAGTCATTGCGAGATGGGGGCGTTCTTCAGCAGCGTGGACAATCGCGATGAGCAGGGGTTGAGACTGTATGGGGTGATCGGGAAGATTTTCACCCGGCCCGAAGTGCGGTTGCGGGTTGGGATATATGGGGACTTTTGGCCGGTGGAGATCGAGGATGTGTTTGGGGGTATGGGGAGATGATGTCATTAACACATGAGAAGCGCTACAGGGTGCAGATCGCGGACGGCGAGACGGTGGAGGTGGTGTTGGTGGGGTGCGGCGGGACGGGGAGCTTCCTGGCGCTGCACCTGGGGCGGCTGGCGTTCCATTTGCGCGAGCAGTATGGACGGCGTATGGATTTGACGTTCATTGACTACGATCGGGTGGAAGAGAAGAATGTGGGGAGACAAAACTTTTGTCCGATGGAGGTGGGAGAGCCGAAGGCGTGGGCGTTGATGCGCCGGTTGAATGCGGCATTCGGGTTGGAGTCCAAGTCGGTGGTGGCGCCGTTCGAGACGAATATGGTTGCGGGTACCGGTATGCGGATGCAGTTCCGTTTGTTGATTGGGGCTGTTGATAACGCCGGAGGGCGGCGTGAGCTAGAGCGATGCACGAAGGCTAACGGGGGAGCGTGGTGGCTGGACTGCGGGAATCACGAGCACAGCGGGCAGGTATTGCTGGGGAATAGAGGGAACATATTCGCGCCGGAGATCAAGTTAGGGATGTGTTTCGCGCTGCCGTTGCCGAGCATCCAACATCCGGAGTTATTGGAAAGTGAGGAGCGTGATGAGAGGTTGGTGGAGAGTTGCGCAGAGTTGGCGGTACGGGATGCGCAGAGTTTGATGGTGAATCAAATGATTGCGGGATGGGCGGCCAGTTACGTGTATCGGCTGTTGGTGGGGATGGATCTGGACATTTATGCCACATACGTGGATTTGGTGTCGGGTAGCGCACGGTCTGAGGGGATTTGTCAGGGTGTGGAGGCTTAGCTATGTTAGAACTGGATAACGTGATCGTGTCTTTTGACAATAGGTATGGTTTGCCGGCGCGTGAGCTGGTGAAGTATTTGCGCCGGAAAATGAATGTGGATGGCAATGTGCGACTTATCGTTTGCGATGGAATAGCACAGGTCATTCGGGTGATTTCGGGAGAGGAAGAGACTAACCCGGATGATGGCGACGGATGGGACCTGGTAGCCGTCGAGCCTGACGGGAGTAAGTGGGTGCAGTTGGAGGAAGCCGAGCGGCGCGTTTGTATTGCACGGGGTTGGAGTCGCGAGCATTGTCGTTAGGATATTTATGAAATCTAGTTTTGGAGGTATTTATGGGAGACCCTGAGTATTTCAGCTTTTTGTTGGTGTTGTGCGATGGCGAGTTTTTATGGCGTTGCGCCGTGAAGATAGCACGGGGAAAACTCTCTGCCGATTGTTTGGATTATCCTATGGAGCCGGAGAACATTCGACAATTCAAGCAATTTCTGCCAGAGAGATTGTCTGCAATGACTATCGTTGAGGTGCAAACGATTGTTGATATTATCATTGTTACAGGCGCTGGTCAGGATGAAGAAGATGCTGAGGTCGGATTTATGATGGCCAACGCTACTTGAACAGTGGAAAGCGCAGCGGCGGGTTGTGTGGACGCTGCTGAAGTGATTCGTTGCATGTGCAGGAGGCGCCCAGGGGCCGATTGGCATCGGGGGCATTGGACGACAAGCTAATAAGATTCAGAGGAAAATATCTGTAGTAACGCCACAGGCCCGGAGATCCCGGGCCTTTTTTTTGTGAAAAGGTTTCAAAACGTATTGACTTGTGAGTGTTTGTGTCATAGGATGAAGTTATGTCAAGAAGAATGATAAACATTGACTGGGCCAATATCCCGCACCGGATCATTGCGATGGTGCAATGGCTGATCGAGAATTCTCAGCGGGTTGCGGCGATGGGGCGCGGGAAGGTGACGTTCAGCTTTTCTGGTTCGGCGCTTTCGGTGGAGTTGAACGAGGTGATTCAGGTCGAGTAATTTTTCACGCTGAAAAGGCGTATGTGAAAAATCGGGCGTAGCAGGTTATAGGGTACGGTAACAAAAAATCCGGTACCAAGCCGTAAACCCCCTATACGGTCGAGGTGGTGGAAGGCCACAGCAGCAGGCGTTAGCGTAAGAAGCGCGCCGGGAATCACTTCCCGGCGCGCTTTTGTTTATCTAATCGTTTCTTAGGTGTTGGAGGCAGGACATGGTAAAGGTGGTTCAGATTACAGCGATTGTGGTGTTATTGACTATTCTGGGCGTCGTTTCGGTTGGCGCACAAGGGCCTGGTGAGAGTCCGGTGCCTACTCCTACTTTGACTCCAACGGTCGAGCCTGGGCCGATTGATCCGGGCACAATCCAAACATTACCGGACCTTCTGGAGATGCTGGCCGGTCCGGCTGGGTGGGTGATGCTGGGCGCGTTTTTTTCTTCGTTATTGGCGAGCTGGGCCTGGTATAACGAGCAAGGCGATGCAGTCAAGCGGGGGATACCGGTGGCGTTGGCAGTGGTCGTTTCGATATTGGCGCGACTGTTGGTGACGTATGTGCCGGCGTCGTTCTGGGAAGGTACCGCCGAGTATTGGTACATTCTGGCCGGGATTGTTGCGACGTGGTTGGGGTCGCAGGGTTGGTTCAAGGCGGTGGTGAAGCCAGCGCGAGGATAGCAGCATGAGTAACGAGTGGTTGACCAGATTACAAGCCGGGTTCGATGCGTTGGGCCAGTTAGTGGCGGAGATGCAAGCAGTGCTGGCCGGCGCCGGTGAGATCAATACCGATGATGATGCGTGGATGTTTCCGGTGAACGATCCTGCCGGTTGGTATTGTGCCGTGTGGCACGATTTGACCGGAGCGCGAAACGGCGGGTACCGACATACGGGCATTGATTTGAATCTCGACCGAAGGCCGTGGGGTGATGTAGAACGGGGGTTCCCAATTTATGCGCTTGCTTCTGGGCAGGTGGTCGCAGCAACGAGTTCTTCGGGTTGGTTGGGTGTAGTGCAAGTGATGCACCAGCATCTAGGACAGCCGTTATGGGCGCGATATGCGCACTTGGACGCGACGCGGCTGATGGTCAACGCGGGAGGTACAGTGATAGCCGGGCAGTTGCTGGGTTACATCGGCAACTGGACCGGGGGAGACGGCGGGGATCATTTGCATCTGGATATGGCGTTGACGCCGTTTTATTGGGCGGCGTGGTTGGCTGCCGCTGACGAATGGATTGATCCAGTGGGAGTTTTAAGAGCGCATTTGGAGCCAGAGATAGTAGATGCGTTGTTGGCCAGGAACGGGTGATGGGCACTGACGATGTAGTAATCAACCCTATCATCGCATTTATTATCGGCGGTGGGTTGATGAGTTTGTTGGAGTGGTTATTAAAGTTCAGGACCAACCGGCACGAGGTGCGACGATCCGAGTTTAACCTGTTGGTCAAGGCGTTTGATGAGTTGCAGGAAGAGAACGGGAGGATGCAGGAGAGGTTGGCAAAACAAGACTCGCAGTTGACCGCATTGGGTGATGAAGTCGCAGAGTACCGGCGCGGGGTTTCGTTGTTGATTGGGCAGTTGATTACGTCAGGGCAGACGCCCGCGTGGAGTCCTCCGGGGCTAAAAATAGAGATGACGCCGATTGTTCCGAATAAGAAGAGGCATTTATGATCAGATTTTTGGTTGCTTTTATGGTTTCGGTGGCATCCAGCGCGTTATTCTATAAACCTACTCATCATCCCAATGTACCAGAGTTAGCACGATACACGATCGGCGGCGTTTTGGTTTTGGCCGTGCTTTATTTGTTGTATGGGGATGAGGACGAGGTCAAGCACACGTTTATGGCCACGGCAATCGCAGGGTTGGGGGTGGCCACCAATCGTATCCGGTTGGACCTGGAGGATTGAGTGGAAGAAAAAAAGAAGGAAGGTCTTTTAATCGTGGTACCTTGTGAGGTTTACTCGCGGATTGTGGGGTACTTGCGTCCGGTACAGAATTGGAACGCGGCGAAACAGCAGGAGTTTGCGGATCGGCAGGTTTTTACGGCTATGGGACGCAAATGTTTGCGTTGCGGGACTGAGATCGGTGAGGATGGGCGTTGCCCAGCGTGTTTTGAGAGGGTTCAGGAGTGAGATGGACAGTGGTTGGTTGACAGATCAGGCAATTAGAACGCTTGCCGCGATTGTGGATGCGGAGGGGCGTCTTGATACGCGCAATGCGCAGAGCCGGCGGCATACGGTGCAGCGGGTGGCCTGGGCGATCGAAGTCGAGTGCATGACGGACGATCAGTTCTTTGCGCGGGAGAAGGCGCTGCATGAGGGTGCGCGCGATGTGTTGTTGACGGCGCGTTCGACTTGGTGGAAGGTGCGTGGGTTGGCGGATATTGCGGCAGCATTAGAGGCGTGTAAGGCGGCGGCGCGGGAGTGGCATGACGGCGAGGTGCAGAGATCGCAGATTGAGGCGCAGCGCAAGGTGATGCTGGCGCTGGCCAGCAATGCAGAGACGGCGATTGTGGGTGGTTTGACGGCGATCATTGCTGATAAGGAAGTCAGAGGGGATCACCGTTTGCAAGGGATTGACCGGTATGTACAGTTGTTCAGCCCAGACCTGGCGCGGCAGATCCCGACGGGGGCGCGATCTGGAGAGGATGGCGAGCAGACGTTGCGCATTGAGTTGGGCAGTATTGATCCGGCGTTGGCCGAGGCCGTGCAGCGCAAGGATGAGGAGAAGTAGCGCCGTGGACGCGACTGTGGACGTTGCCGTGAATGTTGAGGAATGGTGGGAGATGATCTCCAGGGCCGTGCATACGGATAGCGCGGTGTTTGCGCGAGTTTTCCGTTCTGATGTGACGCCAGGTGTTCACCAGTACTGGATGGCGCGGCGCGTGGACGATACGACGATGCGATTCGAGGGTGATTTCTGGCCACGCGATCACGGCAAGAGTGAGATTTTTTGTATTGCGTATCCGCTGCGGATGATATGCGAGAATCCGAACGTACGGATTCTGATCGTGCAGAAGACAGCGACGGAGGCCGAGAAGACGCTCCAAGTGATTAAGACGGAGCTGGAGCGTAACAATGCGCTGAAGGCGTTCTATGCGTTGCATTGGAAGATGGCGGTGGGGCATAGCGATATCAGCAATGCGACGGGGATGTTGTTGCGGGATGGGGCGCGCGAGGGAATGTGGCAGAAGCGCCGCATCTATTGCAAGCGGACGCGGCACGGGAAGGATCCGACGGTTGAGGCCGTGGGCGTGGGCGGGGCGATCACGGGCGGGCACTTCGACATCATTATTCTGGATGACATCGAGGACGATGAGAACACGAAGACGCTAGAACGGCTGGTGGCGCTGCGCGAGTGGTTTACGGGGACGATTATGCAGTTACGCGAGCCGCACACGAAGACGATCGTGGTGGGAACACTGAAGACTGCCGGGCCGGACATCTATAACTTTGTTTTGAACAATCTCCTGTGGAATTGTCACGTCGAAAGCGCGCTTATCAGTCACGAGTTGAGCGAGATTTGTTATGAAACGATCACGAACAGCGCCGGGAATGTGGTAGACGTGCGCATGGTCACGCAGGGTGTGGAGACGCTGTGGCCGGAGCGCTGGCCGATCGAGGCGTTGTTGGTGGATATGTTGGCCTCGATCCGTTCTATCTGGATTCGGGAGAAGTTGAACGATTTGAAGGCGCTGGCCGGCGCGATTTTCCAAAGGGAATGGTTCAGGTACGTGGACGCTTTGCCTTCACGGTTCGAGCGGGTCATTCAGACGTGGGATACAGCGTTCGAGGAGTCGAAGAGCGCGGATTACTCGGTGTGTGTGACGGCCGGTTTGTTGAACGGCTCGGTATACGTGATCAATGTCTTGCGAGCCAAGCTAGAGATGCCGGCGTTGGTGGATGCGATCAAGCGTGAGTATGGACGGGAGCGCCCGGAGTTGATTCGGGTGGAGCGGAAGGCGAGCGGGCGTAGCGCGGTGCAGGTGGTGAAGTCTGAGACGACGTTGCCGATTCTGGATGTGGACCCGGGCACGCAGGATAAGGTATCACGGGCGCGGGCAGTGACGCCGTATTTTGCCGGCGGACGGGTGGTTTTTCCAACAAGGGCGCCGTGGCTGGAAGTGCTGGAAGATGAGCTGGTGATGTTCCCGGCCAGCGCACACGACGATCAGGTGGATGCGCTAGTTTATGCGATTTGTGAGTTGATGTTGTCCGGCGGCGCCGGAATGGAAAGCGAGAATCCTGTAGGATTTGGAGGTTATGGTGGGTGAGCGTTTTCACGAGGTTGACTATGGCGGTAACTAGCGGATGGACGGCGGCTTTGAATGCGTGGCGCGGCGACACGGTTGAGACGCGGGAGACGCGCACGGCACGGTATACAGTGTTGTGGGGGTTTTATTTGAACGATGTGTACGATACGCTGGTTAACGATATGGCGACGACATACAAGGCGCAGCGGAATCTCTACACCAACATTGCCGGACTCTACAATCCCGTAGGACGCCTAACTGATTTTTATGTAGCCAAGGTGGCGGGCGGAGCGCTGGATATGCGCGGCGATGAAGGGGCGCTGCCGATCGTGGCGACGCGGGCGCAAACACGCGAGGCGATCCTTCAGGTGTGGAGCTGGTCGCAGTGGGGATTGAACAAAAATCTGTGGGTGCGCTACGCTGCGGCGATGGGGGACTGCATCCTGAAGGTGGTGAGCGTTGGAAAGCAGGTGCAGATCGAGGTGCATCATCCGGGGGACCTGGTGGAAGCGGACTTCGATCGCAACGGGAATGTGGTGTATGCGGTGTGGGAGTACAAGGCTGAGGAGCGCGATGAGCGAAACCGGAAAACGACGTACACCTACAGAGAGATAGCCACACCGGAGTTATTCAGTACGTTCAAAAACGGGAAGCCGTTCGATTACATCAACGGTCAGCAAAACGGAGAATTGTCGCAATATGCGAATGCTTATGGGTTTGTGCCGTGCGTGGTTACGCGGCACAAGAGCACGGGACAGACCTGGGGTATGCCGTGTTTTGCGAACGTTATCGAGAAGGTGGACGACGTTAACGATTTGGCGAGCCACCTGGGGGACCAGATCCGCAAGGCGATCCATCCGCAGTGGGTGAGCTTCGGGACACGGGCAGGGAATGGGTTAGAGCGCAGCGATAAGGTTTGGCACCATCCAGACCCGGATGGAAAGATCGTGGCTCTGGTAGAGGACATCAACATCGCGGATGTGACGAGCGAGATACAGAATCGTCTCCATGAGATCGAGCAGGATTGCCCGGAGTTGAAAGTTTATCACTTAACCGGGGATTTGTCGGGACGCGCGCTGCGGTTGATGATGGGAGATGTGGTGGACCGGGTGACGGAGGCGCGGGGACAGTACGATCACGCGCTGGTGGCGGCCAATACGATGGCTTTAACGATTGGCGCCGATATGGGATTATGGCCCGACGGCGATTGGGAGCATGGTATTGGGGATCGGGATATTCTGCCGGTGGACAAAAGCGAAGAGTTGAGTCTGGAGATTCAACGGTTGACGCTGGAGCAGCAGCGGGCAATCCTGACGGGGAGTTAGTATGCCGGCGAAGAAGCGCAATCCGTTTGGGGCCGTCCTTAGATTAAATGCACAGAATTCGCGGTATCTGGCGCAGGTTGATCGCGACGTGGCCCAGGCTATTCAAAAGGGATATGAGGCGGCGCGCAATGAAGTTTTGGGGATTGTCGAAGAGCAGCGACGGTATACGCAGTTGCGTTACCCGAAGGCGGTCGACCGGGAGATTGCGCGGGAGTTGGCGCGGAACGAGTTGATGCTGGCGCAGGTCGAGGCGCGGAGCTATGCGTTGCGGAGTTGGATTTTGGGCACGACGCCGGAGACGTGGCGAGACGTGATGAGGAACGGGGCAGCGTTCGCCGGGGAGCAATTGGGCATTGCTGAGGAGACGAAGGGGATCAGGTTGGGGTTTAACCTGGCCCTGGTGGACTTTAACAGTGTGGAGTTTGGGTTGGAAGAGGCGCTGCGATTGCTGGACCAGTCGCAGACGGCGACGGCGGCGGCGCTGCGGTCGGGTCTGCGGATGGGGTTGATCCAGGGGGAGTCGTTCGACGACATGGTGCGGCGGTTGATGGGTAAGGATGCGAGTGTGTTCTCCAGGGGAGCGACCTCGGCAATGCTAGGGGCGCGGCGCAACGTGATCTATGCAAACAACGCAGGACGCGATACGGTTTATAAGACGTGGGGCGCGAGGATCCCGGGGTTGATGAAACAGGCAATCGCGGCGATTGATGAGCGAACAACGGATTGTTGTTTGCGGGTCCACGGGCAGGTAAGGGCGTTGAATCAGCCCTATGAGCTGGCCGGTGAACCGAGGTTTGCAGACCGGATGGATTATCCTCCCTTTCACTGGAATTGCCGCACGTCGAGCGTGGCGTATATGCGTGAGTGGGAAGATAGCGCGATCACAACGGAGATGATGACGGATGCGGCGCGCGCGGAGTTGGAGGCGCGCGATCAGGGTTTGGAAGAGATTCATCCGGCGCACGCGACAAGTGGGCGCGGTGATGAGTAGCTAATCAATTGTTAGGTAGCGGGAGGTTGAGAAATTATGGATGGTGAAACGACACTCCAGGTGGGTGCAAATGAGCAGGCGAGCCAGGCGCAGTCTGCGGCGAATCAGACGGCGGGGACGCCACCCGTCGCGCCGGCGCAGACTCCAGCGGCAGGATCGCAAGAGACTGACAGCCAGAAGAAGATTGAGGATTTGCCGGAATGGGCGCGGGCATTGGTCAGTGATCTGCGCAAAGAGAATGCCGGGCATCGTACAAAGGCCAAGGATGCAGAGAAGACGGCCCAGGAGGCCGAGGAGAAGCGGTTGGCCGATGAAAAGCGCTGGCAGGAGTTGGCAGAGAAACGACAGGCCGAGTTGGAGAAGGCGAGTCAGGAGTTGGCGCGAGTGCAGCGTGAGGTTTTGGTGCGTGACGTGGCGACGGCGGCATGTCTGCCGGCAGCGTTGGCGGCTAGGCTACGCGGGACGACGCGCGAGGAGTTGGAGGCGGATGCGGCAGAGCTGAAGGAGTTGATTCCGACGGCTCCGACGCAGACGCCAGGAGCGCCGGCCGGTCCGAACAGGGCAGGAGGCGCAGGTGAGTTGGATGATGCTCGGAAAGCCGAGCTACAGCAGCGGTTTAGAATCAACAGCTAAAATAGCTGACGGAGGATTAGGACATGGGTGATATTGCGAAAACAGCGGCGAACGTGCGCCCCCTGGGTGGGGCGATTGTTCGGCGCGGCACGTTGAAGAGCGCGAGCATTGCGCCGGGTGATGCGGTATACCTGGACGGGACCAACGGCTGGGAACTGGCTGACGCGGACGCAGAGGCGAGCGCACAGGCGCGGGGTGTTGTGGTCGGGCTGCCTGATGGGGCCGTGACCAGCGTTGCCGGGGATGTGGCCGATATTGTCGTTCACGGCCCGGTTGAAGGTTACGCTTCGATGACGCCAGGAGGCGCGGCGTTTGTCTCTACTACGGCCGGCGCGATAGATCAGACTGCGCCGGCGACTGCTGGAGATTATCCGTTCGCGATTGGGTGGGCAGAGAGCGCGACCGTGTTGTTTGTCAACCCGCAGGCGACCGTGCCTGTGGTAAACGGAAGTTAGGTGGTGTGATATGGGTACTTTAGGGCCTAACGATCTGAAACAATGGGCGCTGCCGGCGGGCTGGGTTGCCAGCCGGTTGCTCCAGTTGAAGCTGCAATCCGGCGAAACTTACGATATGCTGATCAGCGACATCGCGGCAGGGCTGAGCATTGCCAACGGGACGCTGTTGAACACGCCGTGGATCGCCGGAATGGTAAGCCTGACCGATACTCCTGAGGTGGAGTACCGGGTGGGCGCAAGCAATGGATTCTCGGTGCATACGGAGTATGGCCGTCCGGATGCGCGGCGTGGATCCACTACCGGACATATGCTGCCGTTGCTGCCTTACGACCGGATGCTGGGTTGGACGTGGGACTTTTTGCGCAAGGCACGCCGGGCGCAGATTGACAACGACATCGCGGCGGCGATGACCGATCTGAAGGACATCTGGGAGAAGAAGATTCTCACCCGGATGTTCAAATCCACTTACGATGCAGTGGGGAGTTCTGGGAAGAGCATGCCGTTTGCCGATGGCGGAACGGCGGATTCGACCTACATCCCACCGGCCGTTCCCGCGCGCGGCGGCGCCTTCGCCTATACCCACAACCACTATCTGCGCCTCGATGGGATCACTCAGGTAAATCTGGAGACGGCTGTGGCGCATCTGTACGAGCACGGCCACGACGCGCCCTATGATTTGCTGGTGTCGTACGCAGACATCGCATCCTGGACGAACGTAACCAATGTGACCGGGTACGTTCCGCGCCCCGATCCTGTGATCCAGTTCGGGACACAGACGGCTGTGGCGAATCTGGCGGCTGAGTACATCGGCGCGGTGAACACGGATTACGGCGCGTGCCGGATGTGGGCAAGCGGGCGCGTTCCGACGGCGTATTGGGGCGTGTACAAGAGCGTTGGTCCCCAGGATATGCGCAATCCGTTGCGCGTGTTCCCGTCGCCTACCTACGGCCTGAACTGTGTGTTGTTGTCCGGCGACCACATTCGCGAGTTCCCACTGGAGAACGCCTTGCTGTTCTTTGAATTCGGTGTGGGCGTGGGCGAGGACCGGACGGCGGCAGCGTTGGTTTACAACTATGCGTCTGCCAGTTATGTCGATCCGACCATTTCATAAGGTCAAGAGAAAGTGGGGTAGACGGTAGGAAATCTACCGTCTACCTTCTGACAGAGGAGGTTTTCAGTGAACAAGGACAAGCTGATTCAGTACGTGTTGATTGGGTTGGCGCTGGTGATCGCGTTGATCGGGAGCTACTTCGGAGTGGCATTGCCGCACCCGGATATTCCCGATGTTGCGCCGTTGGAACAGCAGGTTGGGACGATCCAGGAGCAGGTGGATAGTCTCCAGGTGGCGATGAACGGCCCAGGCGCGTTGGATTTTGGCGTTGGGATACCGGCAGATACATTCAGGGCGCTACGGATCGAGACAACGCTGAGTGTTGCCGGAGATAGCACGTTGGAAGATGTTGACGTTAGCGGCGATATGACGGTGGATGGGACACTGACGGCGACCGAGGTCGTGACGACGTACACTACCGGAGACATCAATTCGAGCGGTAGCATCACTGCGACCGGGACACTGCTTGGGGCAGCGGCAACTATTGGCGGTAATGCGCAAATCACGGGGACGTTGGCTGTAAGCGGCACGAGCAATCTGGTGGGAGCCGTGACTACAGGAGCGGCAACTATCGGCGGTAACACACAGATCACGGGGACGTTGGCTGTAAGCGGAACGAGCAACCTGGTAGGAAACGTGACGGCCGGAGGAACGTTGACATTGGATGGCGTAGCATTTTCTGGCCCGGTACGTTTTGGATCAGCCAGTTCGGTTATCAGCGGGACGAAGATTGCGCACGGGTTGGCGACTACTCCCACGATGGTGATGCTTACGCCGGGGATGAATACACTGACGCAGACGGTGTACGTGTCAAGCACGAATGCGACCAGTATGACGGTTGGGTTGTCATCTGGCAGTGTGACAACGGTCACGACGCTGTACTGGATGGCCGGTCGGTAGTTTTCTATGGGGAGGGAGATGTCCCTCCCCTTTTGGGAGGTGTGTTGTGAATCGTTATGGCGGAATCAGGAATACGTGTAGCCAATGTGGGAAGAAGTTGGCCGGGGACGTGGCGTATGCTGAGAATCGAGACGATGCAATCGCTGGAAAGGGGATTTGTGTGGATTGTGTTTCAGCAAACGACGCCAAATATGCGTCTGGTGGATTTTTATCAGTTGTTGTTGCTGAGGGAGGTCATCCTGAGAAGATCGTCCTTCCTGAAGGCGCCGTCATCGTGGATATGAGCGACGGTGTGGATGATGTAGAGGCAACCGTCTCAGGAAAGGCGCTGCGGCGCCGCAGGAAGGCGCCAGGAGGGTCTAAGTGACTTTCAGTTATGATCTATCCACGGACATCGGGAGGATCAGGCTGGCGATCGGGGACACGGCCAGCGCCACGGCAGATCTGACCGATGAGGAGATACAGGCGGCATTGGATCTGTCGGAGAGCTGGCAGGAGGCGGCGCTGCGTTGTGTCAATTTGTTGATTGCGAGGTATAGCCGGCGTGCGATCAACGTGACGGTGGGACCGATGAGGAGGGAGATGGCGGCGATTATTGGCAATCTGAAGGAGCTGAAAAAGCAGTTGTCCGACGAATTTGGCGTGAGCTTGCTGGGGACCATCGAGTCCGAGGATTTGACGTTCTCCTGGAATGACACAGAGGACGAAGAGGGAGAGTACAGCGCATGACAATGCCGTGGTTGGCGCAGTTTTTGACGGCGACGGCCTCCACGAAGCGAAGCCCGACGCCGGCAGCCGGGAAGGTCGGGGCGATGGTAACGTATTTGACGGGGTTGGATATCACGCCGTTGTTGCCGATCTCGGCCGAGGTTGCGGCGACGCTGCCGTTAGATTCGCCCAGGGAGGCGAAGGAGACGTACCTGGCGACTACGGATATCAAGGAAGGAGATCGGTTGGTGGTGGCCACGGTGGAGTATGTGGTGCGAGCTGTGGCAGAGTGGACGGACGATACGGCGGGTGGGCAGTCGTATTTGCGGGTATTTGTAGAGCAGATTAAGTAGGTCTTAGGATACCTAATGCATTATTATGAGCACTAGCCTAGAGACTGAAATCAAGGGGTTGAAGGAAGCCCAGGCGCGCTTGGAGAAGACGCTGACGCAGTTGAGCGCCGGTGGGGGGATGGATGCGATTGTGGCGCGGGCGACGCTGCGGGCGCATCGGTACGCGACTTCTATCACGCACGTGGACACGGGGAGATTGAAAAATGCGCACACGCCGGTGGTGCAGTCTACGGCCAACGAAGTGTTTGGGGTAGTGGGCAACAATACAGCCTATGCAGCGATCGAGGCGGCGCGCGGCGGTGATCACGATTTTTACGGGAGAACCGCGAAGGAAGAAGGGCCCAAGATTGTGAAAGAAGTGCAGGATGAGATCGCGCGGATTGCGCGGGAGGGAAATAACGGATGACGGTGATTGCACGTTCAACGATCAGGACTGCGTTGAAGGCGTTGTTGGATGCTACGACGAAATGGCAGGCGACGTATACGAGCCAACCCAAGAGTTTCGGGGGACTTTCGCCGGTAGCGACGTTGCACGATGGGCCGTTGGATTGGGAGCTTTTGGCGGCAGGGTACACGCCGGATGTGTACAAGGCCGAGATTTGGTTGACCAATTACGTCAGGCGCGGGCCTGACGATGATACGGATACGGCCGAGACGGCGTTGGACACGTTGTTTGCGGCGGTGGCCGGGGTGGTGGCGGCCAGTCGCAAGACGACGAATTGGACGCTAGTGGATATGGCGTCGCCTACCGAGCCGGATTATTCGATGGTGGATGGGGTGCAGTATAGGTCGGAGAGAATCCGACTGGTGTTTACATTGAGAAATTAGGAGGTATACAGCTATGGCGCATTATACTGGCGCAGATTTGGCAGTAACGTTGGGAGGGACGACGTTGGCCGGCATTCGTGAGGTTACGATCCCGGAAGATCACCCAACACCGGATACAACCCACGCCGGGAATGACGATGGAGAAAGCATCCCAGGAGGGATCACGTACCGCAACGGGTGTACGATGACGCTGGTGGACGATGACGGCGGGACGGTGTGGGCGGCATTGGCGCCGGGGACGACCGGGACGATGGTCGTTTATCCGTTGGGCAACACGGGCGGAAAACCGAAGATCACCGGGAGTGTTGTGGTGACGAACCGGACGCGGACGGTGGCGTACAATGACGCGGTTTCGTTCCAGGTGACTTTCAATGTGAGCGGCGCGTGGACGCCGGGGACGGTGTAAGATGGCACATTTTACCGGACAAGCGATGGAGTTTGATTTCGAGACGGTGCAGATGGAGGAAGTGCGTGAGGTTACGATCCCGGAGGATCATCCGACGCCGGACACGACACATGCGGCAGATGATGACGGCACCAGCATCCCCGGCGGGATCACATATCGCAACGGATGCACGGCGACGTTCGTGGATGACGCTGCCGGAGCGACGTGGGCAGCGCTGGAGCAGGGATTTACCGGGACGCTGGATTTTTATCCGTTGGGGAAAACGATTGGGTTACCCTGGCTATATGGTGAAATCAACATCACGAATAGGACCAGGGTTGTGTCCTATAACGATCACGTGGTGTTTACGATCACATTTAATTTCACCGGAGATATGACGGAAACCGTGGTTCCGCCGGGGGAGTAAGAGATGAGCGAAGAAACAACGACGAAAGTGCGACGAGCGTGGACGATTGACATCAGTGGGTTGACCGGGGCTGACGTGGGGAAGTTGCTCCAGGTGGATGCAGGGGAACTTGAGGCCACTCAGGAGATGCTGGAAAGGACAGTGCGACCCAGTCTCGACGTGGTTCCGTTAGAGGAATGGTTTGAGGCGCGGGGGGAGTTGGTGAGGCTCACCCTGGCGCAGATATTTCGACGGGAAAAGTCAGGGTAGTTATTTTGTGTGGTTGATGGATGCCGTGCGTTACCAGCGGCATCCGGTTCCGCACGAGGTGACGGAACTGGAGCTGATGGAGTTGTATCACTGCGGGCCGTGGGACCTGGAGCGGGTGGATATGGTGAAGGCGGCGCGGCATTTGTTTATCTCTGAGATGTTGCGAAAGATCAACAGGATTGGACAATGAACATCATCGAGTTGCTGATCAAGGTCACGGGATCGAATAACGCCAAGGGCAGCCTGACGGATTTGAAGTCGGGGCTGGATATGGTGAGCGGCGCGCTGGGGAAGTTGAAGGAAGCCGGCGTGGCGGCGTTCGAGTTTGCCGAGGCTGGGGCGAAGGTGGCGCAGACGCGGAAGAACTTCGACGACCTGGGAATGTCGATCGGGACGCTGCGCAATGCGGTGGGCGGGACCGTGAGCGATATGACGTTGATGAGCGGGACGTTGACGCTGACGGCCGGCGCATCAGCGACGATGCAAAAGGCGTATAAGGACGCTGTTCCGGAGCTGCTTTCGATGGCCAAGGCGGCCAGCAAGTTGAACCCGACGTTGGGCGATACGGCGTTTATGTATCAAAGCCTTTCTACTGCTGCCAAGAAGCAGAGTACGATGATCGCCGATAACCTGGGGATCGTGGTCAAGCAGGAGACGGCGTATCAGAACTATGCGAAGAGCGTCAATAAAAGTGTTGAGTCGCTGAGCGCTGAAGAAAAGCAGCTTGCGTTTTTGAACGAGTTGATGCGGCAAGGGAATGTCTTGGTCGATCAGGCCGGCGGTAATGTTGCGAGCCTGACCGACAATTACGATCGGATGCGGGCGAATCTGGAAAATGCTACAGATGGGTTGAAGCAACAAGCCGAAGTGGCCGGCGGCGTGGTAGACGTGCTGGCAACGCTCACCGGACGTTATGCAGAATGGTATGAAGCGGCGAACGCAACCGGAAGAAGTGTCATCAGTTGGAATAGTGGGATTGAGGCGACGCGGTTGGTTCTAACGGGGACGAACGCGGCGATTCAGGAATATAACGCGAATTTGGCAGTGCAAGGACGGACTATGGGCACAGCCAGAGACGCCCTCGTCGCATACGCCGCGACTTATGAGGAGGAGGTGACTCCTCAGGCGTTTTCATCTATGGACGCGATGAACCAATACAACATGGCGATCCAGATGCAATCAGAAGCGACGGCTAAAGCCGCTGCTGAGCAGATTGCGTTGGCAGAAGCAGAACGAGCTGTCGAGGAAGCCGGAGCGGCAGCAGCTACGGCATCATTGCAATTTGCGGCAGGATTGGGAGAGATGGGTGCACAGGCGTTTGTCAATCTGCAACTAGAGACGCTGAACGGACTATATAAAGAGGGAGAAATTGACCTGCATACGTATCGTTCGGCGCAGTTGGAACTGATGAAACAGAGTGGGATGCTGACTCAATCTGAACTCAATGCAATGAATCAAATGAATGGGTTAAATGGATCACTGGCGGATGGTTCCATACGAGCGAGTGAGTATGCAGCACGGGTGCTCACTCTTCATGAGAACATCAATAAACTTCAGGACAAAACTATACGGATTAAAATTGAGACGGAAGGGGGCATCCCATCTTTGGGAGCAGGCCCAGAAAGCAGAGGCACTGTCGGGGCATTTGCCGAGGGCGGATCAGTAACACAATCACAGATAGCATGGGTGGGAGAGCGTGGGCCGGAGTTGGTGAGATTGCCAGCAGGAGCCTATGTTCACACAGCGGCAGAGTCCGAGCGGATGGCGTCCGGGTCGGTGCAGGTGCACGCCCCGGTGACGGTGTATGCACAGATCGCCGGCGAGCAGGATGTGGATCGTCTGGCGGACCAGATCAGTGAAATCATTGGTCGAAGGGTACAGAGCTACGCATGAGCTATCAATTGAGCATTGGACGCAGAGAGTGGACGGCCAGCGGGGTTACGTTGACTGTGCAGAGTATTGCCCCTAACGGGACGTTGTACGACTATTTCCCTTCCAGCCCGCCGATAGACGTGACTTGGACGCAGGGGGAGACGGTGGGGAGTTGGCCGGTGGCGCATCGCGTGGGGAATGCGGTGGAGTCGTGCAAAGTTAACTTCTACGGCGATAATGTGATGACGGCGCTGCGAACGTTGAATCAGGCGTTTATGGCGGCTAGGTTGTGGGCTGAGAGCTCACGGAAAGATCTGGAGTATGTGTTGCGCTTCAGGGATAGCGCACGACACGGAGTGAACGAGTGGTACGAGTCCAGGTTATATGGCGGTCGAGTGACGCTGGAGCGCGGGCACGTGTTGAATGTGACGTGGGAGCGGGCGCCATATTGGGAGGGCGATGAAGTGATCGTGCAGGTGAAGCGCCGTGACAACACGACGTTTGCGGATTATGCACAGATCACGAATTGCGAGGATACGAATCCGGCCAGGTCGAACGTGCTGCGGGTGCAGACGCCGGCGGGGGATGCGCCTACTCCTGTGCGGATACGGCTAAACAACGATTATGATTCTGACGCGCGCCTGGCGCGGGTGATGATTCATTGGTTTCCTGAGGGGATCGCGACGACATTGGAGGCGGATGCTGCCGAGCCTATGCCGGAACTCGTTCCTGACGAAGGCGCCAGCAACGGTAATTATGGCGTTGGAACGAGTTTTACGTGGAGTGTGGCCCACTCGATAATGCGCAACTATACCGGATGGTTCAGGATGCTGGTGAACGGACATTTGCGTGGGGAATGGGAGCTAGGTGTGGGTTACGAGTTGCGTCGGGAGCAGACCAACACGATCACGGGGTCGCCCGGATGGAATGATTTTGGGTTGTTCTATCTTCCTCCACGCGGCTATATGCCCCCGGTGCGTTATCCGATTAGGGTGCGGTTGGCTGGAGCTAGCAGCAGCAGCGTGGATTATGTGTTGTTGCTGCCGGTGTATGGTGAGTTGGCACAATGGCGCGTGTGGGGCTTCGACGGGTTCAATGCGATCCAGGGTACGTGTATCGAGGATGATATGCGCAGGATGGATGTGCCGGTTTTGTATGAATTCGGCGGTGAAAATTTGCCATTGGTTAACGCTTATGGTGGCCCAATAGAACTGTGGCCGGCGGGTTTGCCAGGTGGCGGATACCAAAGCATGGTGTTCGCGTTGGAGAACGATACCGGGGCGGCTGAGGCGCTGCGGACGGCACAGGTACAGTTATTTGCCCGCCCGCGTTATGCAAACCTGCCATAGAGTAGCTAACGGTTTATTAGGAGCTGAAAATGAACGATGTTTTGGTGATGACAGTGCCGGAGTTCGAGGAGAATGCGCATAAAATTGCGGGGAAAAAAGCGATTGTTACCGTGGCGGGACACGGCCCATTGTGGCCCAGAGGGGGGCCCTATTCGTTAGTGATGATCTGGCTGCATCCCGGCGCGGAGGGCACAACGTGGGTGGATAGTTCCAGACAGGTGGTGATGACTGCGGCTCACGTGCGTGAATGGGAACTGAACGGCGCAGTAGTATTTTTGGGCACGTGTTATGGGATGGAAAACACGGCCATGGTTCAAGCGCTTTTCGCAGCGGGGGCAAGTGCGATCGTTGCCGGACCTGGAGAGAATTTTGGCGGCACCGGAGGAATATTGGCCGGCGCAGATGTGCTGGCAACGGCATTACGCGGCGCATTGCAATCGGGGGTTTCTGTGGGTGCTGCCTGGAATATTGCCAGGATGTACGCAAAACTGGCAGCGCTGCGAAAAATGCCAGGAGCAGACGATGCCCTGGAATTTGTTATGATTAAGCCCGGCGATAAAATGCCCATCAAGTTTGGGGGTAAGGCGGGTTGTTTTGGCGGAGCATTGGCGTTGGTGGTGTTGCTGATCGGACTGCTGCATGAGATGCTCGCGCCGAGTCTGTTGACGTTTGATTCACCGGTATCTCCGGTTGATACACCTACTCCGCAACCAACATATACACCTTGGTGGGAGCCGATTGGAACGGAGGTTCCGTGGCCTACTCCTACGGCGTGCATCAGTGGTTTTGGGTGCACTCCGCAGGAAGAAACTGTAGGTATTTACTATTCGACCTACATGCCCATTGTGCTGATGGATTATGGGTGGAACTGGGATAGCCAGGTACTGGTCAACGGCGTTTTGGGTGTCACCAACGTGGTTTCTGACGATGCCGTCGTTATGCAGGATTGGGTGTTGGCCGGGAGCAAGACGTTGACGTTCACGTTGGTTGAGCAATGGAGCGCGTCCCTGGTGTATGGCTCACAAATCGCTAGCGGAGGCAGTGTGGATGTTACCGCAGATACGATCACGTTAACCGTGAACAACAGCGGCTATGACGTGGCCATCAACGTACAGTATGATGTTTTGACCGGAACATTCTCAACGGATACGATCACAAGGGTTTTGACGATCTATGCTAACGATGAAATTACACCTACGGTTGTGACTAGAACAGAGACATTAACGCATCCATAAGAGAGATCCTATGCAGATTATTTTTGTTTCGGGACGGTTCGGGCGAATTGATTTGACGGAACGGGTCAGTTCGTGGAGTTTTGCAACGCGCGATGGGGTTGGGTTCCTCGACGCGAGTTTCCGCGTAGCAGGTTCTGAGAATGATTTGTATCCATTGGTGTCAGCGATTGGATCAGACATAGTCGAGTTCTGGGCTTATGGAGAGCGGGTGTGGTGGGGGTATTTTTCGGGTCCACGATTGGCCGGACGGGGGTTGCTGGCTAATCAACTGACCGTGAAGGTCGAAGGAGCCGGCCAGCGTTTGAAAGATGGGGAGGTATGGCGCGTTTTCAGCGACGTGGAATATGGCCGTTGGTCTCCAGAGAGTACGCTGCCGGCCGGCTTTGGGGCTGACAACAATAACCGGGTGTACGTTGGGGCACAGGGAGCCTTACTCGAAGGACATTCCGGAAGCGTGACCTATCCGGAGACCGGCGTGGTGCTGGGGGCCGGGTTGATACGATTGCGGGCGCGGGCGTTGGTGGTGATCACGTCGGGGAGTTTTGAGGCGCGGATTGAGGATGGCGACGGAGCAACATTGTGGAGCACGACAGAAAATCACGATGCGGACATTGATCTAACGCTGGATAATGTGGATGGTCTGGCGCTGGTTTTGGAGTGTACCGTTACCGGCGATAGTGAGGGGTATGTCAGGTTGACGGAATTGCGGGTGCAAACGTTGGTGAGTTGTACACCGGATGCGATCGCGGGCGCCATTCTCGATGATGAAGGCGTAACGTATGCGGCGGATGTATCTACGGTGGACGTGGATGCTGCCGTGTATCAAGGCGAGACACCACTGCGAGTGATCCAGGATATGGCCTATCTAGGCGACGGTGAGGAGAGCTGGCGGTTCACGTTATATGACGGGGCAAATCTGGCGGCGTGGGATAGTGTGGAAACTGTGCAGGCCCGGCGGAGAGATTTGCCTGGGTGGGAGATTGAATACAGGCGTAATGATGTGGTTAATGCCGTCAGGACAGAGCTCCCCGACGGATGGCGCAGCGATTGGGTTGAAGATGGCGATAGTATCGCGCAGTGGGGACGGCGTGAAAAGACGTTAGCACTCGACAAAATGGCGAGAACATTGGCCGAGCAGTATGCCGTTTTATATCTAAAAGAAAACGCCTGGCCGATCGCGGGGATCAAGCTGGAAAGCGGGGCAGTGGTACAACGAGCAGATGGGTCGCCGTGGCCGGCGGTGATGCTACGCTCCGGAGACGTGTTAATGCTGCGTGATTTAATCCCGGGAGATCCGCGCGTGGTGCGGATATACGAAACAGAAGCGAGTAAGGGGGGGGTGCGAATTACTCCACAGGGGGCGTTGAACCGGGTAGAATATTTGTTAGCGACGCAGAAGCGGGAGTCCAGCGAGGTTACGGCGATTGCAGCTTCTGGAGTCGCAGGGGCATCGTCCGGAGGGAGCGCTTCGGGGGATATGTTGAAGGCTACGTATGATCCAGACGACGATGGACAGGTGAGCAGCGCGAATTATGCAGATGCTGCAGGAGATGCGGATACCCTCGATGGACAAGACGCGACGGCGTTTGCGGTAGCAGATCGAGGCGTTACCAACGGCGATAGTCACGATCACGACGGCGGCGACGGGGCGCAGATCGATCATGCAAAATTGAGCAACGTTGGGACTAACACACACGCGCAGATTGATACGCATATAGGGAGCACGACCAACCCGCACAACGTGACAGCTGCACAGATTGTAGCAGCCTCAGAATCTGTAGCTGGCGTTGTTGAATTGGCTACGGTAGCAGAGGTAAAAGCAGGGGCAGATACTGTGCGGGCAGTGACTCCAGCAGGAGTTGCTGGAATTATTACACTTGGGACACCTGCGACTGATGGTAAAGTCAATAAAACTGGCGCAGGGATACTTACTCTAGCAGTAGCAGCGAATCGTACAGTAACTATCAGTGATAGCTGCATCATTGATGATTGGTTTGATCAATCGGTTAAAACATCGGCCACGCCAACATTTGCAGGTGTTGGCATAGGAGCAGCTCCGGCAGCAGGGTTTCAGTTTGATGTATACTCCTCTACAGCCGCTGCATTGGGAAGAATCAGGTCTACAATAGCGTCGCAGTATGCAGATTTGCGATTGACCAACAATATGACTTACAGCCTGTTTTTGAGAATTTACGGTTCCGGAATAGCCGGAACATGGGCGGGCATAGCGGTTTCAGGAAATTCAGCACTTATTTGTCAAAGTGCTTACCTTTTTATAGGTTCGGCAGATACTACCAATCGCCCGATAGTGTTTGGGAGATCAAATTTGGAGTATGCACGCCTTACTGCAGGGAATTTGCTTATCGGCACAACAACCGACGGGATGACCGCTGGCGGTTCTCTGGCAATCGCTAAAGATCTCGCCCATCGCGGGCTGTATGCGGGATTTTACAACACAGCGCCGATAACTAAGCCAACCGTTAGCGGTGCTCGCGATGACCCAGAAGCAGCGCTGGCGAGTCTACTCACGGCGGTGGCGAATCTGGGGATGATTACAAATTCGACGACGGCATCATAGGAGGTAAAAATGGCTACACTTACACTAGCAATTGCAACGCTCACCGCATCGAAAACTGTTGACAACACTAAGGCAACCAATGTCCTTCTTAATGTGTCAATGCTCTACAATCCTAATCATAGCAGTCAAACTAACCAACAACGACTGGACTGGATTATCGAGACGCTCATACCGCAAACGCTCACACAAATGAGTTTGCGGTATGAGGAACAACAAGCGGCGCTGGACGCTGCAGAGGCGTTTGAAATTGGAGACAGTAAATTCGAGTGAGTCAACGCTATACGGAGGAATATATGTAATGGACGATACAATTCAGAAACAGGCACCAGAGTCAGGTGAAAACCTCATCTTGCAAGATGCCCAGGCGGTCATTGATGCTGACCGCATCCAGCGCGCCGAAGCATGTCTGGAATTGTTAACGCAGGCATGCCAGAAGACGCACTGCCAGGTATGCGCATTTGTGATCATTGGTGGAAATCAGGTCCCCGTCCCTGTGCAAATAGTCGCGCAATTATAGGGGATCTGCCTGGAAAGGTCTGAAGCCGAGTGTCAGCCAATTGGACGGCGGCGGTTCGTGATGCGATCCGCCGTTTTTGCGTTAGAGTTTCCAGTTGGCTACAGGCGAAGCGCGACGGTGGGCGGCCTGCACGTCGGATTGGGCGATAGAGAGGTAGCGCTTGACCATATCGAGGGTGGTGTGTCCAAGGCAGCGTTGTAGGGTGTAGATGTCGCCGCCGTTGCGCAGGTAGGTGATGGCGAACGTATGGCGAAAGCGGTGGGGATGGACGCTGCGGATCGCGGCGCGCGTACCGAGATGGTCCAGGATATGGCGGAGCTGCTGACGATCGAGGGGATTACGTTCTGACGTGACGAAAAGGGGGTCGTCGAGTCGTTCGCGATCCTGATCCTCACGACCGGAGAGATACTTCCAGATCGTTTGTGAGGTTGTCGCGTCTATGGGCAGTAAACGTTCGTTGTTGCCTTTCCCCTGGACAACAACGTAGCGGTTCGTGAGGTCCACGTCATGGATGCGCAAGGTGCATAGTTCGGATGCACGCAGGCCGGTATCCAGGAGCAGCAAGATGATGGTCCGATCGCGTAAGGCGCTAGGGCGACTGTTGGCGCACTCGCGTTTTCCTGGCCGGCTATAGGACCGGGTATGATCGCAGGCACGTAACAGGGCGAGGACGTCATCGCGGGTGAAGGGGATGATCTCGCGCTTCTCCGGCCTGGGCCTGGCTATAGATTCGACAGGGTTGGCGCCGGCAAATCCCTGAACAACGGCCCAGCTCCAGAAGGCGGAAAGGGCAGCGTGGACGTTGAGCAGTGTTTTATTGGAGAGCTGCGATTGCAGGGCCAGGCACGCGGCGATTTGGTCCGTGGTGATCGAGGTAAAGGTTGCTTCTCCTGGTATGACCTGGGTGAGTTTGTTAAAGGCATAGGTGTAGGTGTTGATGGTGTTATGGCTGAGGCGTTTGGCCTCCAGGTGCAGTAGATAGCCTTCGAAAACGCGATTGAGTGTAAGTGTGTTCATTGTTATGAGTCCTCCTGTTGAGATGGCCTTGTGAATCTAATCCATTCTGTTGGATACCTAATTTTCACAGGGCGTTTTTTTTGATCAGGAAGGCACATAGCTATGATGCCGGTGGTCGAAGAAGTTTTTCAACTGCAAGCCCCATGGTGTGTGTAGATCGGATTTTATGAGGCTTGGACAGTTACAGGTGGGCGGGCCGGGACTCGAACCCGGGACCTCACGGATGTGAACCGTGCGCTCTAACCAGCTGAGCTACTCACCCACGGGTCATTATAGCACCGGCCAAAAAAAATGCAACCCCAAACTTTCACGTTTCACGCGACTTGGCAAATGCCGGTTTTTGGGGATAATGGAAAGTCGATTCCCGATTGTCTTGCGCGCGTCGCGATAGGATGTGCCGCACGGTTTTGCGCCGGAGGTGTTATGAAAATTCCCCTAAAACAGTATTGGGATCTGTTGGCGCGCCACATCCAAACCCAAAAAGTGCGCTTTGCGACGCTGGCGGTGTTGCTGTTGACCAGCATCGGCATGCAGGTTTTCAATCCACAGATTATGCGCCAGTTCATTGATGCGGCGCAGGCCGGCGCCGCCACCCGGACGCTGTTGGTATGGGCCGTCGTCTACATCAGCCTGGCGCTGACCCAACAGGGAATTGCCATCGGCGCTTCCTATTTCGGCGAGGTGGTCGCCTGGACGGCCACCAACGCACTGCGCGGAGAGATAGCGCGACACTGCATCTATCTCGATATGACATTTCACAACAACATGCCCCCCGGCAAGCTCATCGAGCGTATTGACGGCGATGTGTTGGAGATTTCCAATTTCTTCTCGCAGCTCGTCATCCGCGTCGTCGGCAACATCCTCCTGTTGGTCGGCATCCTTGCGGCGCTGTCGTTGGAAGACTGGCGGCTGGGAGTGGCCTTTGGCCTGCTTTCGGTTGTCGCGCTGTTCGCGCTCAATCAGGTGCGCGAACTGGCCGTACCCTACCAGAAGGCGTTCCGTGAGTCCACGGCAGAGTTATTCGGCTATCTCGAAGAACGGCTCTCGGGCACGGAGGATGTCCGCTCCAGCGGCGCGGTGGATTTTGTGTTGCGCGGGTTGTACCAGTTGGCTTACAACAATCTGGGACACTGGCGGAAAACTTACCGGATGTACTTTTGGGTGGAGTCGGTCGGCACCGGGCTGGTGATGCTGGGACAGACGATGGCGTTGATCAGCAGTTACCTGCTCATCCGCGCCGACTTGATCACGATCGGGACGGCGTTTCTCATCATCCACTATGTCAATCTGCTGGGCAGGCCCATCAACGAGCTGACCCGGCAGGCTGAAAGCCTGCAAAACATCGGCGCCGCCACAGAACGGCTGGCAGAGTTGCGTGCCATTAACAACAAAATCGCCGACGGTCCCGGTGCCACCATCCCCGACGGTCCGCTGGCCCTGCACTTCGACGGCGTCTCGTTTGCCTACGCCGAGGACGAGCCGGTGCTCAAGGCTGTGGCCTTTCATCTCGAACCGGGCAAGGCGCTGGGTCTGCTTGGACGCACCGGCAGCGGTAAGACAACGCTGGCGCGCCTGATCTTCCGCCTCTACGACCCACGCCAGGGGGTGATCCGGCTGGACGGCGTGGACATCCGCGACGCGCACCTCAAGGCGCTGCGCGGGCGCGTAGCGATGGTCACGCAAGATGTGCAGCTCTTTCAAGCGACCGTCCGCGACAACCTCACGTTTTTCGACCACACTATTTCCGACGAACGTATCCAGGCCGTCATCACTGAACTGGAGCTGGCCGACTGGTACAACAGTCTGCCGGAAGGGTTAGACACCAAGCTGGAAACCGGCGGGCGTGGCCTTTCGGCAGGGGAGGCACAACTGCTGGCGTTCACGCGCATCTTCCTGCGCGACCCTGGCCTGGTGATTCTGGACGAGGCTTCGTCGCGCCTCGACCCGGCGACGGAGCAGCTCATCGAACGCGCGGTGGACAAACTACTGAAGGATCGCACCGCCATCATCATTGCCCACCGCCTGGGCACCGTCCGGCGCGCCGACGAGATCATGATCTTGCAAGACGGCGCTGTGATCGAACACGGCGACCGCGCGCGCCTGGCGACGGATGCGAACTCGCACCTCTATCATCTGCTACAGACAGGGTTGGAGGAAGTGCTGGCGTAGATGAATCACGAATCTGCGAATCTGCGGAACTAGAGTTACGGATTACGAATGACCAGTTCCCAGTTTCCGGCTTCACCTCCTTCATTCGATGCCTGACCAAAAGATGTCTATGAAATCTGACAACACAAACCCAACCGAATCGGAGAAGAAGATTCCAACGCTGCCGGCATGGCGTGTCATTTTGGATATGATCCGCTACCGCTGGAAGTTGTGGACGATGAACTTGTGTTTCATGCTGCTGCTGACGGCCGGGTGGCAGGTTCCCGGCTTTGTCATGCGCGAGTTCTTCAATATGCTCACCGGCGACGCCGCCGCCGACTGGAATATCTGGACGTTGGTGGCATTTCTGGTGGTATGCCAGTTGGGAGTCCTGGGCGGCGTTTTCGGCCTCATCAGCACCAACGTGCCGTTCTTCGTCAATACCATGACGCTGCTGCGGAAAAACCTGCTGACCCACATCCTGCGCCGTCCCGGCGCCAACGCGCTGCCCGATTCACCCGGAGAAGCCATCAGCCGCTTTCGCGGGGATGTATTCGAGATTTCGTTATTTGCGCTGTGGGTCAACGACATTCTGGGTATGCTGCTCTTTGGGGTGGTGGCTATGAGCGCAATGCTCATCATCAACCCGGCCATCGCCGGGCTGGCGATCATTCCCTTTCTGGTGGTGGGCGTCCTGGCAAACAGCGCCACCGAGCGCATCGAGCGCTACCGCCGCGCCAGCCGCAAAGCTACCGGCATCGTCACCGGCTTTATCGCGGAGTTGTTTGGCGCAGTCCAGGCCGTCCAGGTAGCCACCTCCGAAGAAAGCGTGCTGCGCCACTTCGACGAGATCAACGAAGAGCGCAAAAAACTGACGATCAAGGACCGCCTGTTCAATACAATTCTGGGATCGCTCTTTCATAACGCCGTCAACCTGGGCACCGGCGTGATCCTGCTCCTGGCCGGACAATACATGCGCGCGGACGGAGGCGCAGGCGCCGTGTTCACCGTCGGCGATTTCTCGCTCTTCGTCTTCCTGCTGGGCGGGATCAGCGAGCTGACCACATTCACCGGGCTGCTCGTAGCGCGTTACAAGCAAATCGGCGTCTCGGTAGAGCGGATGGGGCGGCTGATGGAAGGCGCGCCGCCGGAGGCGCTTACGGCGTTCAGCCCGGTGTACCTCGACGGCAAATTCCCGGACGTGGTCTATCCCGAAAAAACCGGAAAAGACTACTTGCGCATGCTGGACGTGACCGGCTTGACCTACACGTACCCCAATTCCACAAACGGCATCGCCGACATCGCACTGCACCTGGAGCCGGGGACGCTCACGGTGGTCACCGGCCGCGTCGGCTCCGGCAAGACGACGTTGCTGCGCGTGCTGCTGGGCCTGCTGCCCAAGGACGGCGGCGAGGTGGCCTGGAACGGCGAACGGGTCGAGCGGCTCGACGATTGGTTCACGCCGCCGCGCTGCGCCTACACGGCGCAAGTGCCGCGCCTCTTCAGCGACACGCTGCGCGACAATGTGCTGATGGGACTGGACCGCGGCCAGGTCGCCGTGATGCACGCCATCCACATGGCCGTGATGGAATACGACCTGGCCGAGTTCGAGTCGGGGTTGGAGACCAAAATCGGGCCGAAGGGCGTCAAGCTCTCCGGCGGGCAGATTCAACGCACGGCGGCGGCGCGAATGTTCGTCCGCGAGCCGGAGCTGCTGGTCTTCGATGACCTTTCCAGCGCGTTGGACGTGGAGACCGAACGCGCCCTGTGGGAGCGCATCTTCGAGCGCCGCGCCGATGGCGCCTTGCCTACGTGTCTGGCCGTCTCGCATCGCAAAGTCGCGCTGCGCCGCGCCGACCACGTCATCGTGCTCAAAGACGGCTGCATCGAAGCGCAGGGCAGCCTCGATGAGCTGCTCGAAACCAGCGAAGAAATGCGCCACCTCTGGCGCGGGGACGCGGCGACGACCGCGCCAAACGCCAACGAATCGTAGATTTTGGATTAAGGTGCGACGCACCTGGTCATAAAGTCAGTGACGCCATCTGTGCTGCGATCTGTGTGTTGGCAAGCGTAAGAAGTGTTTCGAATTCCTTCAAATTGCCTCTTGACAAAATAGCGATATGACTATATAATCATATCATAATATAATCATAGAATCAAAACTGAATCGTAAGAGATTCCAAAGGCGCCTTAGGCGCCTACAAAGTAAGTTTGCACGAGGAGGCAAGCGATGTCAACGGTAAAATATGATACAATGTGGCAGGTCAACCAGGCGCGATACGAAAGACTGCTTGACGAGGCTCGAAACGAGCGCGCAACGCGCAAGTCGCAGAGCGACCATGCGCCGCGCCGGCTCGCCGGGCTGGGCGACTTGCTAGTTTCGTTGGGATTGCGGTTGAAGGCGAACTACAAACCGGCGGCCCACTAGGTCGCCGGTTCACATATCAAAAAACTACGGGGACAGGAAAAGAGTATGCTCAATATGAATCTGCTTCAAGGACAGCCCGCGATCAAGATAGACTTCATCATCTCGCTGCCGGAGATATTGATCAATACCCTGGCCTACATCTCCTATGCCCCGGAATTTGAAGGATTTGACGCCTGGGTCTACACGACACGCGCCGCGTTGGATCCGGCATTCCTGAACGACGTCAAAGTCACCCTGCCCCTGATCCTCAAATCGCCGCCGATGAATGCGCGACTCCGGCAGTTTGCGGCAGACGATCCGATCCGCAGCGAGTTCTCTGCCTTCATCACCTGGCTGGCATCCCTGAGCAGAGCGGAGGTCCAGGAGATGATGATAGGGGCGGCAACGAACCTGCTGGACTGCCGTGGGGAGCCCCTGCCCTCGGAGCTTTCAGAAGAAATGCTGGACTCTCTCAAAAAACCCCTGAGCGAAAGGCTTTCCGAGGCTGAGATTGAGCGTGTGTTGTACTATTTGCGAACTCCGCTGGACTACAAGGCGCAGCTTATTTCGACATTGACGCGCTTCTGGGAGCAGTTCTATCGCCAGGAATACCGGCAATCCCTACCGCTGGCGGAACGCAGCGTGAATTATCACCAACGTCAGAACTACGGCAATGACGTTGCCGCCATTTTCACCACCGTGACCGGGCGGCGCGTCCCCGAAGCGCTGGACGATATCCACAAATTTGAACATATCATTTTCATCCCCTCCTGCTACCTTGGCCCGTATGTAGAAGTCGACATGGCCGATGAACACCATCGTACCCTGGTTCTCCACTATAACTGCCGTCCCAGCAGCGCCCCGGAAGAGGAAAACGCCCAGGCCACGCCGCGCATCCAGGACATTTTCCCTCCGCTCAAAGCCCTCTCAGACGAGACGCGACTGCAAATCCTTTCTCTTTTAGATGGAAAGGAGCTGTATGCGCAGGAGATCGTGGATCACCTGGACATCAGCCAGTCGGCCGTTTCGCGCCATCTGCAATTGATGCTTTCCAGCGGCGTGCTCTCAATGCGCAAGGAGGAAAGCATGAAGTATTTTTCCATCAACGAAGAGACGCTCAAGGCGCTGACGGCTCGCCTGCAAGGGTTCAAGGGCAAGGCTTCGTCCTAACGAAAGAAAGCAGCGATGGACATGCCGGATTCCCCCCCTCACTCGATGAAAACCTTCTGGGTCATTTGGTTCGGCCAGTTCATCTCAGTCATCGGCTCCGGGCTGACCGGTTTTGCGCTGGGGGTCTGGATTTACGAGCACACCGGGCAGGCCACCCCCTTTGCACTCACCGCCCTTTTTGCTACCCTACCGCGAATTGTGTTGATGCCGATTGCCGGATCCTGGGCCGATCGTTTCAACCGGCGCACGCTGATGATTTTGAGCGACTGCGGCGCAGCCATTGCAACCGCCGTGACGGCGGCTTTGCTCTTTCTGGGTGATCTGCAAATCTGGCACATCTATCTGTTGACGCTCGTCAGCACCATCTTCTCTACCTTTCAGGAACCGGCGTATATGGCCTCTACCACCATGCTGGTGCCCAAAAAGGACCTGGCCCGCGCCGGCGGCGTCGCGCAGATGGGGTTCTCCCTTCAGGCAATCCTCACACCGCTGTTGGCCGGCGCGCTTTATGGCGTGATCGGGCTGCGGGGTATCATTCTCATAGATGCGCTGACCTTCGTTGTGGCTGTCGGCGCACTCTTGCTGGTGCAGATTCCTCAACCACGCCCACTTGTTGCCAAAGGTCCAGAAGAAAAGCCTTCCCTTTTGGCCGACATGGCTTTGGGCTGGAACTACCTGCGCACACGTCCGGGCTTGCTGTGGCTGTTGTTATATTTCGCCAGTGTCAATTTCTTTCTGAGCCTTTCCGGGGTTCTTGCCGGGCCGCTGGTGCTATCCTTTGGCTCCGCGACCGATATGGGCATCGTGCAGATGGTCGGCGGAGCCGCCATGTTGCTCGGCGGGATCGTCATGAGCGCCTGGGGCGGGCCAAAGCACCGGGTTCCGGGGGTGATTGCGTTCATTGCGCTGGCTTCGCTGGGGTACCTGATTACCGGACTGCGCGCCTCCGTCCCCTTTATCGCTGCCGGGCGTTTCGTCCTGCTGTTCTGCATCCCGTTTGCAGCGGCCCTGAGCCAGGTGGTTTTCCAGACCAAAGTGCCCCCGTCCTTGCAAGGTCGCGTCTTTTCTATCCGGGCAATGATCGCCTCCTCTAGCATGCCATTAGCGCAGGTTTTGGCCGGGCCGGCAGCCGACCGGGTCTTTGAACCCTTGCTCCGTGAAGGCGGGGCGCTTGGCCAAACCTTCATCGGGACGTGGCTGGGAGTTGGCCCAGGACGCGGCATTGCCCTGTTGTTTGTCATCTCGTGGCTATTCCTCTCGGTTGAAAGCCTGATAGCGTTCGCAGCCCCACGCATCCGCCGTCTGGCGGATGAAATCCCTGACGCGCTCCCCGACGCGCCGTAACCCCTCTCAGCATTGTCTTCAATTTCCCCTCTTGACAGTTTCACATTTCATTGTAAACTAGTTTACAGCATAAACCAGTTTACAAGGAGACAGCTATGAACACGCCTGATCCTGCCGCAATTCCTGCGGTTCCGCTGGAAGAGTACACCAAGCGCGCAGTACGCGCATGGTGGGCCGATGGGCTTTGGGATTTCGCGATGGCCGGGTTTTTCGCGGTTACGGCTCTCTGGGCTTATCCCTTCGTGCGCGTGCTGGCGTTCCCCTCGTGGACGTGGCCCTGGCCGTTCATTACCCAGGAGCCGGTCAATCCACTTCAACATGAAATCACACTCTGGGGTGTGATGATCCTGCCGGTGTGGATCATGTACTTTCTGGGCGCCAACGTGCTGATACGCAATCTCAAGGCCTGGTGGATCGCGCCGCGCACCGGCGATGTGCGCCACGCATTCTTCCTGCCCGTCGAAAAGAAAATCTTCTGGCTCCACATGCTCAGCTACGCCATTCTGTTGGGTCTGACCAGCGGGTTGTGTATGTGGCTCAAAGGCGGATCGCACTGGTGGAGTCTCATCTTCATCGCCTCGCCCACTGGCGTCCTTTACCTCGTCGGGCAACGCTATCGCCTGCCGCGCTACCGTTGGATGGCGCTTGCCGGTTTCACGACAAGCCTGCTCCTGGAACTCGTCGCCACCGGCAACGCCGATTATGCACGCGGGCCGCAACACTTCCTCGACGTCGCGGCAAATTACGGGAATCCGGCCCTACCCCTGGCCGTCTGGACCGCCGTCTGCATCGTCGGCGGCGCCACGGCTCTGCGCCAAACCCTGAGGCAGCCTCATGAACCCGCCGAGTGACCCGGATTACAGCGACCTGGCCGCGTTGGATCGGCTGATCCACGAGCCGGCGCGGTTGGCAATTATGGCTGTGCTGGCCGGATGCGAAAGCGCCGACTTCGAATTCCTGCGCAACGCCACCGGCCTGACCAAAGGCAACCTTTCGGCCCACGCGATCAAGCTGGAACAAGGCGGCTATCTGACCGTCGAAAAAGGTTTTCAGGGCAAAAGGCCCTACACCCGCTACCGCCTGAGCTCTACCGGACGCGCCGCGCTCAAAGAATACCGCGAACGGCTGAAAAAGACGCTGAATGGAATGAAGGAATAGGGAGCAAGGGAAAAAATTTGCCGACTCGCCGATCCAGCGCAAACTCTGTTTGCGCGCAAACAGAGTTTGTGACTTGTGTATTCGTGTTCTATTTGTAACTGCTCAGGTGGGACGCACTTCTTACGCTTGCCAAGATCGTTGTCATCGCACAAACGCCGTTATTGACCAGACGCCCAAGTGCGTCCCACCTTGACGGAGTCGTTACTTCTATTTGTGGATGACCCCTTGTCCCAATGCTAATCTGGACTAGAATACTGTGGGGGTAGACAGAAGGCTCAAACTCCGCCCCTTTTGGGAGGGTCAATGGGAATGAAACGTCAAACGAAATTCATCTGGTTTTATATTCGCACCGTGTGTGTACTCTTGGCCATTTCGTTGAGCGGGTGCGCGACGCCGGCTTCCACCCCCAAACCGCTGCAGGCCACGCTGCCGCTGGAAGATTGCCAGCTCACCTCGGAAGGGATGCAAACGAGCATCGAAGCCCGCTGCGGAACCCTGACTGTGCCGGAGGATCCGGCCAACCCCGGCGAGCAGCAAATCACGCTCGCCGTCGCCGTGATCCCGGCGGTCAGCCGCAACCCGCAGCCCGACCCGCTGTTCCTGATCGCCGGCGGCCCGGGCCAGTCGGCCATCGAAACCTACCCCGTGATGGTGAACATGGCTTTTTACAATATTAACCGGGACCGCGACCTGGTGCTGCTGGACCAACGCGGCGCCGGCCAGTCAAACCCGTTGGAATGCGAACTGTCGGAAGACGATGACATGTCGGAAGAGAAGGTCATCGCAGCCTACCAGGCCTGCGCACAGACAGTAGACGCCGACGCGCACCTATACACCACCGAGATTGCGGTCGGAGATTTGGATCAAGTGCGGGAGGCCCTGGGCTACGACCAGATCAATCTCTACGGCGCGTCTTACGGGACGCGCATGTCGCTGGCCTACCTGCGCCGTCACCCCGACCGGGTGCGCGCCGTGATTCTGGACGCGGTCGTCAGCCCCGACTTCTACATCTACGCGAACGCCGCCGTGGATGGCGCGCAGGCATTGGATAAGCTATTCGCGCGCTGTCAGGCCGATGCCGCCTGCAGCGAAACCTTTCCCGATCTAAAAACCGAGTTCGCGTCGCTGCTGGCGCAGTTGGAGCAGACGCCGGTTGACGTGGAAATTCCCGATCCGGTCAGCGGCGAGCCATTCTCCTTCCAGATGACGCGCAGCCGCTTCACCAACATGATCTTCACGCTGCTGTACGCGCCGGAATTGGCAGCGCTGTTGCCGCTCAACATCCACGCGGCTTACCAGGACGGCAATTTCGCCCCGTTGATCGCTCAGGCCTCCGCCAGCGACGCCGGGCTGTACCAGGGCCTGCTCTACGCCATCCTCTGCACCGAAGACATCCCCCAGATCACACCGCAGCAAGCCGCAGAAGGCGCAGAGACCTACTTCGGCGACATGCTCGGAATGGCCAGCCAGATTTGCGAGGCGTGGCCGCGCGGACAATACCCTGCCGACCAGAACACGCCGGTAACCTCTGACGTACCGGTGTTGCTGCTGTCAGGCGAAGCCGACCCCATCACCCCGCCGCAGTACGCCGAGACCGTCGCCCAGACGTTGCCCAACAGCCTGCACCTCGTCGCCCCGGGACTGGGTCACGGCATCGCCATACGCGGCTGCGTCCCGCGTCTGCTCGCCAACTTCATCGAGACGGCGTCCGTTGCCAACCTGGACGCAGACTGTGTGCAGGACATCACCCCACCGCCTTTCTTTGTCAGCTTTACCGGTCCCAGACCCTGAGGAATTAAACATAAGTGTCCTGGCGAGCGGCGCGCCGCCCGCCAGGACACTGCCATTAAAAGAAGCGGGTTGGCGCGGGCGGGGTACCGCCCGCGCCAACCCCCACCTTAAATCCGCCGCTTCGAAGGAGATGTCATGATTCAAGTCGAAAACTTGTGCAAATCGTTCGGTGAAGTGCACGCGTTGCAGGGCGTGTCCTTCACCGCGCCTGATGGACAGATTACCGGCTTGCTCGGTCCCAACGGCGCCGGCAAGACCACCACGCTGCGCGTGCTTTACACCCTGCTGACCGCCGATTCGGGCGCAGCAAGCGTGGACGGGTTGGACGTGCGCCGCAACACCGTGGAGGTGCAACAACACATCGGCGCATTGCCCGACGCGCGCGGTCTGTACACGCGTCTGACCACGCGGGAGAACATCCGCTACTACGGCCAACTGCACGGCATGCAGAACGCCGAGCTGGAAAAGCAAATCAACGCGCTGATCGAACTGCTGGACATGCAATCCATCGCCGACCGGCGCACCGACGGGTTTTCAACCGGCGAGCGGCTCAAAGTCGCCATCGCGCGCGCGCTGGTGCACAATCCCAAAAACGTGCTGCTGGACGAACCGACCAACGGGTTGGACGTGATGGGCGCGCGCGCCATGCGCGACGTCATCCGCCGCCTGCGCGACCAGGGCCATTGTGTGCTGTTTTCCAGCCACATCATGCAGGAAGTGGCGGCGTTGTGCGATCGCATCGTCATCATCGCCCACGGGCGGGTGATGTCCGACGGCGTCCCGGACGAACTGCGCCGGTTGACCGGCGAGGAAAACCTGGAAGATGCCTTCGTCCAGATCATTGGCACAGAGGAAGGATTGATCAGATGAACGCGTGGAATCGCATTGGTGTTATTTTTCGCAAAGAGACGGTGGACAATTTCCGCGACCGGCGCTCGTTCTATAGCACCCTTTCCTACGCGCTGCTCGGACCGGGGATGATTTTGCTGATGATCATCGTTCTGGGCGGCATCTTCCGCACGGAAATTGAAAAACCCCTGGAATTGCCGGTGGCCGGGCGGGAAAACGCGCCCAACCTGGTGCAGTTTTTGGAACAGAACAACGTGATCGTGCTGCCAGCGCCCGCCGACCCGCGCGCGGCGGTGCGCAGCGGCGACATCGTCCTGGCGCTCATCATCCCCGAAACCTACGGCGAGGATTTTACCGCCGGGAAATCGGCGACGGTGCAACTGGTGGTGGACAGCTCGCGCACGTCGGCCTCTCCCGACATCAACCGGGCAAACACGTTGTTGCAGACGTACAGCCGGCAGATCGGGAGTATGCGACTGCTGGCGCGCGGCGTCAACCCAACCCTCTTCTATGCGGTGAGTCTGGAAAAAGTGGACGTCTCGACGCCGCAGAGCCAGGCGTTCATGTTCCTGAACATGCTGCCGTACTTCCTGATCATGACCGTGTTTCTGGGCGGCATGGCCTCCATCATTGACGCTACCGCCGGAGAACGCGAGCGTGGTTCGCTGGAGCCTTTGCTGATCAACCCGGCGGCGCGCTGGGAGTTTGTGATCGGCAAACTGCTGTCTTCCCTGCCCTTCGCCGCGATGACCGTACTTCTGACGCTGGTGGCTTTCGGCCTGATTTTCACGTTTGTGCCGACCGAGAAATTCATCGGCATGCGCCTGACCATTGACGTAGTCGCGCTGGGGGCGATCTTCCTCGTCTGCTTGCCGCTGGTCGTGCTGGCGGGCTCGGTGCAGATGATCGTCGCCACCTTTGCGCACTCCTTCAAAGAGGCGCAGACCTATCTGGGCTGGCTGCCGCTGATTCCGGCGCTGCCCGGCATCGCCCTGGCCTTCCTGCCGGTCAAATCCGATCTGTGGACGATGTTGATTCCGACCTTCGGCCAACAAATTCTCATCAACCAGCTCATTCGCGGGGAAGTCGTCAGCATGTCCAACATCTGGATCTCGACGCTCGTGACCGTCATCCTGACCGCCGTCCTGATCGTGATCGCCATGCGCCTGTACAACCGCGAGCAGATCTTGTTCAGCAAGAAAACCGAATGAAAATTCTGGCCCTCGAACGGGACGCGCCCGACGGCGTCGCCGCAGATTTCAAACCCCACCTGCGCGCCGAAGCCGGGCGCGTCTGGGAATTGCAGCAGGCCGGCATCCTGCGCGAAATCTACTTCCGCCAGGATGAAAATGCCGCCGTGTTGGTGTTGGAATGCGCCGATGCCGCCGCAGCGCAGCGTGTGCTGGAGACGCTGCCGCTCGTCCGGGCCGGCCTGATCACCTTTGAAATCATCCCGCTGCGGCCGTATCCGGGCCTTGCCCGGCTGTTCGCCAGGGATGAAGCGTGATTTTTGTTCCTGCTCTGCATTTCGGAGGGGAAATGGATGATTCAATCATGTGGGTGATTTTGTACCTCGTCGTGACGACCATCGCGGGGCTGGCGCTGTTGATCTTCATCCTGTCCCGGGTTTCCAGGAGGCTCAAGAATATCGGCGGCGTGGAGGGTCTGCGACAGAGACTGCAACAGGAATTGAAGGCCTCCGCGCCGGTATACCCGGCGGTTTCCCCTACCCCGACGCCCGGCAAGGCGTTGGGATGCAGCATGGCAGTGCTGTTGTTGATGGTCGCGACGATGGCTGTCGGGGCTTTTGTCCAACAGAGGGAAGTCCGGGAAGTCCGGCGGCTGCAAACCGAGGGCGTCGTCGCCGTCGCCAGAGTTGACGACAAAAAAGTTGACCGGGACAGCGAGGACGGCGACACCTATTCCATCTACTACACCTTCCGCGCCGTCGCCCCCAACGGCGCAACGCGCGACTATGCGCAGTGGGAAGATGTGCCCTTGGCTTTCTACAATCGCATGCCGGTGGGCGCAACCCTCGAGGTTGTGTACGTTCCCGGCGCGCCCGACATCAACCGGTTGCGGAAATTCTACACCCCCGGCAAAGTGCGCTACTGGGGTATCTTCATCGGTTTGGGAGCGGCTTTGCCGTGCCTGGCGCTCGGAGCCGGGCAGTTAACCCGCTACCGGAACGCCCGGCGGCTGGACGACGAAGGCATGCAGGTCACAACCCGGGTGCTGGATCACTACACGCACACAGATTCAGACGGCAACAGCTACTACATCATCTACGAACTCCCGGGCGTGGGCCGGGTGCGCCAGGCGGTGACGCGCAAAGTCCAGGCACAACTTTCCCCCGGCAGCCCCATCCGGTTGACCTACCTGCCGGATAACCCCCGAATCTTTCGGATGGAGCAGGAATTATGGGCGTGACAGTTTTCCCCAGCCGCCATCTTCAGCGCCGTGATCCTCCTGCCGATTTTTACGCTATGGATTTGGCAGACAATTAACTATTGGAACGCCCGGCGGCTCGACAACGAAGGTGTATGGGTCAACAGCGTCGTCGAAGGGCATTGCACACGCGAAGGCGTGGGCTACGCACCTAAAAACGGAAGCTATGATGATGACGACGACGATAGCAGCGTCAACTCTATCAGCACCATCAGCCATTACATTATCTACGACTTGCCGGGCGTGGGCCTGGTTCGTCAGGGCGTTGACAAAACCATTTACGACCGGGTGAACGACGGAAGCTCCATCAAACTGCGCTACCTGCCGGATAGTCCGCGGATTTGCCGCGTGGAATGGGAGGCGAGGGTCTAGCGCGATCGGTATTTGCATCCATCGCCCGGCTGGCCACCACATCAATCCCGGTTCCCAAGGCGTCCGCCAGGACAACCTGGTTCATGGCCACAGGCGCGGGGATCTCAATCGCCCGCAGCGCCGCCAGCAGCTCGAAGATGCGCGGCTTGGGAAACGGCGCCGTGGTGCACACCGGCGCCAGTGGGTGCAGCCCATCCTTCACCTGCACCGTGGTCGCCACCATGCGCCGTGGGTCGCGCAATTCCTCCTCGACGTGCTTCTTGCCGCGCAGGCAACTGTTGCCGGCCACACTCAACACCGTCGCGCCCTCGTGGTCCACCTCCAACGTGCACCCCATCGGGCAAGTGATACAAATCATCTTATCTACGGGCATGAATTGGCCTCCTGATCTGAAACGTGAAGCGTGAAACGTGAAACATAATTCGTAATTCGTAATTCGTAATTCGCTGACTCGCTGACTCGCTGATTCGCTGACCCGCTGACCCGCTGACCCGCTGACCCGCCGATTCGTGTATTCGTGTCCCCATTCGCGGATGGCCGGCTTTACGCTTTCGCCGTCACGCTCACCGCCAGCGTCTTGGCCGCGCGGACGGCGTCGTAGTCGCGCTCGCGCAGGGGGATGCTCACCATTTCGCCGGGGCGGGCGTAGCGCTCGGTCTTGCGCGTGATCAGGTGCTCGCCGTCATGAACTTCCACCCAGACGGGCTGCTCCAACGGCTGCGTGACGCGCATCTGCAACACCACCGGCTCCTGCGTCAATGTCTCGGGGTTGACCCGGTGCGGCACGACGTAGCGCACGTTCTGCCCCGCCTGCGTGGGGATGCCGGGCAGCGCGGTAGGCGCGCCCTGCGCGATTTGCGCCGCCGCGCGCTTGCCGGCAGTCCGCCCGGCCTGCGTCACCCAGTCCACCAGATCGTAGACGTGCACCACATTGCCGGCGGCAAAGATGCCGGGGATGCGCGTCTGGTAGCCTTCGTCCACGAACGGCCCGCCCGTCACCGGGTCCAGCGGCGCGCCCATCTTCAGCGAAAGCTCGTTCTCCGGGATCAGACCGACCGAAAGCAGCAACGTGTCGCAGGGGATGACCTCCTCGGTGCCGGGGATGAGCTTCCAGCGCTCATCCACCTGGACAGACTCAATGGCCTCCACCCGCTTGTCGCCCAGGATGCGCTTGACGGTGCGCCGCAGTTGCAGCGGGATGTCGAAATCGAGCAGGCATTGCACGTAGTTGCGGCTCAACCCGGTGAGATAGGGCATCACTTCCAACACCCGCTCGACCTTGGCGCCCTCAAACGTGAGCCGCCGGGCCATGATCATCCCGATGTCGCCTGATCCCAGGATGACGAAACGTTTGCCGGGCATAAAACCCTCCACGTTGACCCAACGCTGCGCCGTCCCGGCCGTGAAGACGCCCGCCGGGCGCCCGCCGGGCAGGCGGATCTGCGCGCGCGTGCGCTCGCGGCAACCCATCGCCAGGATAATGGCGCGCGCGTGCAACTCGCGGCAGCCGTGCACGCGGCTGGTTACGTAGAGCGTGTGATCCACCGCCGCCGCAACCGTCTTCGGTTGCGTAACCGCCATCTGCGGTGACGCGATGTCCAGCACCATTGTGTCCAACAGCCAGGTAATACCCAGGGTGCGGGCCTCGTCGATGAAACGCTGAGCGTAGCCGGGGCCGGGCAAATCCTCCTTGAAGGTCTCAAGTCCGAAGCCGTTGTGGATGCACTGCAACAAAATCCCGCCCGGCTCCATGTCGCGCTCGATGATGAGCACCTTCTCCGCGCCGTTTTGTTTGGCGGCAATGGCCGCCGCCAGCCCACCCGGACCGGAACCGATCACGATCACATCGTAAGTTTGATTCATGACGCCACCTCCGTCGTCTGCGACGCCACCTCCGTCGTCTGCGACGCCACCTCCGTCGTCTGCGACGCCACCTCCGTCGTCTGCGAC
>JAFGSL010000734.1 GCA_016934645.1 Anaerolineae bacterium | reverse complement strand
CCCCCGCCCCCAAACCCCCACCCCCAGAGTACAGAGGCGTCCTACGGACGCTCCAGAGTCTCCAGAGTTCCAGAGGGTTCAGAGACCAGAGTCGATGCCGCTCCTACGGAGCGGTAGGGGCCGCCGCCCCACCCCCCACCAAGACCCGGAAGCCGCCGTCCCAGTAGTCGTTGAGCGGATCCCAGTCGTAGCGGTAGGCGCAGCGCGCGTACCTCTCATAAAGGTAGAACGCGCCCCCGCGCAGCACACGGCGGGCAGTCCCCTCCAAACCATTGGCCTCAGTTTTACCATAATCCTGGTAATTGTCCACCCACTCCGTCGCACACCATTCCCACACGTTGCCACTCATCTCCAACGTGCCGTAAGGCGTCACGCCGCCCGGAAACGCGCCCACCGCGCTAGTCGTGTTGATACCGGTCGCATCATAGTTAGCACGGTCGGGATCAGGGTCGTCCCCCCACGGATAAACACGGGGGAAATTGGAGATTTGTTGATTGGAGATTGGGGGATTGGAGATTGGGAGATCGGCGACGGGATAGCTGATGGCATGTTTGGGAATGAGGAGGCCGCCACGGGCGGCTTTTTCCCATTCGGCTTCGGTGGGCAAGCGCACCGTCCAACCTTCGGGCAGCCACTCCTGCGCCTGCCAGCGCTGCGTCAGCCAGCGGCAATACGCGACGGCTTCGTACCAGGTCACGCCGACGACGGGGTGGTTGGGCAAGTTATACGGAACGCCATAATTGGATGGACCGGTGCGCTTATTCTCCTGACGCCAGCCCCAACCGGCTTTGGTCCATAAATCAGAATCCTCGTAACCGCCACCCTGCACAAAAGCGTCGAACTGCGCGTTGGTGATCGGGTAGCGCGCCATCCAATAGCCGGAGGTCAAGCGGGTATATTTGTGCAATACGCCACCCTCAAAGCTCTCCTTGCCGCCCATCCAGAAATCGCCGCCGGGGACGTAGCAGAAATGCATCGCGTCCACCTCGGTTACTTCCTCGCGCGGGTCGCCCAATTCGGCGAGGGCGCGGCCGGCGGCGGCGCGTTCGGGAGCAGGCAAGGCGCTCTCAGCCATCAAATGCGCTAACCAGTCGCGCAAGCGCGTGAGCAAGGGTTGCTGGCGCTCCGGCGCGCGCTGGTATTGCTCGGTCTCAATGAGCGCCTGCGCGGCCCGCAGCGCGGCGTACCAATCGGCGTCCACCGGTTTAGCGGGCGGCGGCCAATTATCGGGACAAAACGCGCTGACCAATTGCCAAATCGTGGAGTTCGCACCTTCCACCGCTTTGGCCGCCGCCAACAGCACAGCCTCGCGCCAGCGGGCATCGTCTTCGCGGAGACGGTCGGCCAGGGTATAGGGATAATCTTCTTCGGTCAGATGGCAGGCCGCCAGGTATTCCTGAAAAGTGCGATGGGGGAAGGTATAGACACGCCCCTGTTCGCGTTCGATCAACAGACCGGCGCGGTTGATCAGATAATCGATGATGCGCTGCTGTCCTTGAGCCTTGGCTTTGTCCGCCTCCTCATACAACACGCCCGCCAGTTCACCCGCACGGATGTCGTGTGTGCCGATCAACGTGGGTTGCTTCCAGTGGGCTTCGTAGGCCACACGATTCAGGGCGCGGCGCAGTTCATCTTGCGCAATCCCCAACTCGGTGAAGACATCGTACTCCTTGCCTGTTGGCTGTCCCTGCGCGTCGAACAGTTGCTTGGGACGCTGCCACAAATCCAACAGCAGCATCACACTCTGTTCGTAAAGCTCCTGGCGGCGCTCCGGCAAACTGCCGCCCTCGCGCCAGCGGTGCAGCGATGTCATCAGGGTCAACAACAATGGGTTGGGTGCCAGCGCCGCCAAGCGCGGGTTGTGTTCGACAGCGCTGACCAACTGCTCAGCGTAGCGCGCAGCGTTGTCGGGTCCCAGCGCGGGGTCTTTGGCGCCCACGTGGGCATACCAGCGCGGGATAAAAGCTTTGATCTGCTCTTCACTGAAAGGCGCTAATCGACGCGCTTCAAAACCGCTCAAGTAGGCTTCCGGGTCCTGATAGGCATACGGGCGGGTGGTCACCAAGATGCGGCAATGCGGGAAGTCACGGGAGAATTGCTCCACAGCAACTTTGAGCCGGAGGCGATATTTGTGCGCCTCCGGCACCTCATCCAGGCCATCCAGAAGCAACAACGCGCCGTCGCGCTGCTTGAGGTAGGTTTCCAGCACCGGCAGGCAGGCATCCAAAGCGCCATCGCAGGTTTCTACCCGCGCCAATTCCGCCTGAATGAAGGCCCACAAGCCCTGGTCGGAAGGCAAACCGCGCGCGGCATAGTCGCGGAGCACCACGCGCACCGGCAGCAAGCGCGGCAGCCGCCAGGCGTCGCCCAGACGGCGCAGGTTCGCGTCCGGCGAGTTCAGCCAATCCCCGGCCAGGCACACAGTCACAAAACTAACTAACGTGGATTTGCCAGAACCGGCTTCGCCGCGCAGCACCAGACGCGAGTAGCGCGTCAGCGCCTCCAATGCGGGGCGACGGCGTTCCGGTTCACGGTCTTCCGGCGAGAGCAATTCGCCCTTCTGCTGTCGCTCATCGCTGTCGTAGACATCAAGATCGGTAAAGACGGCAGCCAGGTCGAGTTCGGCGGCTTCCTGGCGCGTCGCGGCTTTCAGATCCACGGTAGTCATCTTCAAGTAAGCGCATTGGCCCATCAATTCCCGCAGATAGCGGTCGCGCAGGGCTTCGGGGGAGAGGGTGGGTTTGGGGGTGTGGGAAATGGGCTGGTCAGAGGACGTGGCAGGTTGCGCGTTTTGCGTTGTGGGTTGTGGGGCGTCAGATGACGGGGGTGTCACTGCTGGCGTTTCAGGTGTTTCGGACTTATCCTTTTCCTTCGGCTCCTTCGGTGTCAGTCGTGCCGAAATCGCCGGTTCGAACAGACCCAACAGATACGCCAGGAAACAGAGGACAATCAGCGTATAGGGCAACCCGCGTCCGACAGCATCCAGCCACTGCGGGGCAAAGATTCCCGCGACGATGAAAATTACCAAAACAAGCACGCCAAAAAGCAAGAATTGGTCCTTTAGCTGGGCTGCCGTCTCCAAAATGCGCCCCAGGATGTCGGGCGCGTGCTTCAACGGATCAGGGGTCTGGCCGTCATCGGGCAATGGATCGTCGGTCATAGTACTTCCTCCACAAAAGATAACACGGATGTTAGAAATACACGATGACCCCATTATAGCATCGGCGATGTTCCGCGCCAATCAAACCTGACAGGTTTGCAGGGCTTCATCATTCTCGCCATAGTTCTCATTTTTTGCTTCGAGCGGATCGCCAGATCCGCGTCTTGTGACGCATCTTGGCTTAAAACGGGGAACTGGCGTTCCCCTTGAAGCGAGAATGATAAGACCCTGGACAGGTTTGCTCTTGACACCAGGTTAAGATATGGTAATATATTTCGTAGACGAAATATTCTATAGCGAAACTTTCACTGCCGAAATTTTCGCATTCGAAACTTATCAGCAGAGGGATTGAGGATCAGGGATTTGGGATTGGGACTTTTCAATTCCAAATCCCCATTCCCTAATCCCCGTTTTCACGGGAGGCATTTTATGGACGAACCAGACCGCTCTCCGGCCTTAGTCGCTACACAAAAATTTCTCAGCCTGTACCGTTATTTGCGCCGGTACAGCCAGCAAATGCATAACCAGGGCGTGCGCGGGCGCGAGTTTGCCACGTTGCGCTATCTGCACGAGGCCGGGCCGTGTTCCGTCGGACAGGTGCAGGAATACATCTACATCAGCGCCAGCGCGACCTCGGAGATGCTTTCCCGCCTGGAGAACGCCGGGTATGTCGAGCGGAAACGCTGCAAGAAGGATCAGCGGGTCGTCTACGTCGAACTGACGCCCGAAGGCCGCCGTCTGGCCGAAGAGACCCCACTTGGCGGCATCCCCCTGCTACGCGAGCGCATCAAAACCCTGCCCCCGGAACAACTCAGCACGGTCACGTCCGCGTTCGAGACGCTGCTGCAAATCATGGAGATTAACGAATGAATCAAGAATCAAGAATCAAGAATAGAGAATCGGCGAATCCGCAGCCCACAATCCAAACCCCACAACCCACAACCCACAACCCAAACCCCACATCCCGTAAGATGCAATCCGGCGATCTAAAAATCCTCCTGCGCTGCTTCAGCTTTATGCGCCCGTACTGGCTATGGATGGTCGGTGGATACGGAGCGATGTTGATCATCAATGGACTAGGGGTATTACAACCGCAGTTGTTCCGCTGGATCATCGACCGCGGCATCAAAGGCGGCGACACGACATTCCTCGGATGGGGCGTGTTGGGTATCCTTGGGTTGACCGCGACCAACGGTGTGTTTAGTTTCTTCCAGGGGCAGTGGACGGAGCGCGCTTCCCAGAGTGTGGCCTACGATCTACGCAACGCCATCCACCGCAAACTGTCAACCCTTTCTTTTGCGTACCACGATCAGGCAGAAACAGGGCAACTCCTCTCCCGCGCTATCCAGGATGTGGAACGCATCCGCTTCTTAACAGGACGGGCAACATTGCACCTCATCGGCGGCGTGGTGACGTTCATTGCCACCACGATTATGATGTTGACGATGAATCCCCGCCTGACGCTGCTGGCGATGTTGACCACACCCTTGTTGTTCTACCAAACCTTCACCTTTGCGCGCAAGATCCGCCCGATGTGGCTGGCCTTGCAGCAACAGATGGCAGTTTTGACCACCCGCCTGGAGCAAAGCCTGCGCGGTTTGCGCATCGTCAAAGGTTTTGCGCAGGAACCGGCCGAGGTCAAACGGTTTGAGGAAGAGAATGCAGTCTGGTTCGACATCGCCGCAAATTCGGCGCGGCTGCGATCCATCAACGGCCCCCTGATGGGCTTGATCACCAACATCGGCTCGATCTTCATCCTCTGGTACGGTGGGCGGTTGGCGGTACAAGGTGGGCTGACGTTGGGTGAATTGGTGGCATTCACCGCCTACATGGGTCAGTTAGCCGGACCGGTACGGATGCTGGGACGGGTGATCCCGGCCATCGTACAAGCGATTGCCTGTGGCGAGCGCATCTTCGATATCCTGGATGCCGAGTCGGAGGTCAAAGAAGCACCGGACGCCGCCGCACTACCGGCTGTAAAGGGCCATGTCCGCTTCGAAGGCGTATCCTTTGCTTACTTTGGCCGCCATCGCGTACTGGAAAACGTTACATTGGATGTGCCACCGGGGCAGATCATCGCCTTACTCGGCGCGACCGGCTCTGGAAAATCGACCATCATCAACTTGATTCCACGCTTCTACGACGTGACCGAGGGCCAGGTGACGGTTGACGGGTACGACATCCGCGACGTGACACTGGCCTCGCTGCGCGGGCAAATCGGCATCGTCCTGCAGGAGACGACGCTCTTCGCCGATACCATCCGCGCCAACATTGCCTTTGGCCGGCCGGATGCCAGCGATGAAGAAGTGGTCGCGGCGGCGCAGGCGGCGCAGGCGCACGAGTTCATTTTGGAGATGCCCAAGGGTTACGATACGCGCGTTGGTGAGCGCGGCGCGACGCTCTCTGGCGGGCAAAAACAGCGGGTGGCGATTGCGCGTGCGCTGCTCAAGGATCCACGCATCCTTATCCTCGACGACGCGATGTCCAGCGTGGATACCGAAACCGAGCGGTTGATCCAGATCGCGCTGGAGCGGCTGATGCACGGGCGCACGTCATTCGTTATCGCGCAACGCTTGAGCACGGTGCGCTTGGCCGACCAAATCCTGGTGCTGGAACGAGGGAACATCGTCGCACAAGGCACACACGATGAACTCCTGCGCATATCCGGTCTCTACGGCGAAATCTACCAGCGGCAACTACGCCCGCAGGAAGTAGCAGAGCTAAAACGAAGGCAAGAAGCAAGAGGCAAGAAGCAAGAATCGGCGAATCACGAATCGCTAATTCCCGAATCCAAAATCCAAAATCTAAAATCTAAAATCCCGGCGGAGGTGGTCCGATGAGCATTTCTATTGGGGGAAGAGGAGGTTATGGCGGGCCGCGCGGGATGTTACGAAGTTTCGGACAGCATGATGAGGATGAAGGCCGCGCCTTCGACCGGCGGATCGTGCTGCGACTGCTGGAATTCCTCAAGCCGCACTGGCGCAAAATGCTGGTGGCATTTGTAACCATGTTGATTACGACCGGGCTGAGTCTGGCAACACCATACCTGGTCAAAATCGCCATTGACCAGCACATCACGCAGGGCAACATCACCGGTCTGGACCAAATAGCGCTGCTGACGGCAGTCGCCTTCGTCGGGTTGTTTGTCACATCAGCGGCACAGCAGTACACCCTCTCGCGCACCGGACAGCAAGTGCTGGCAACGATGCGCAACCAGTTGTTTCGTCATCTTCAAGACCTGCATCTGGGCTATCACGACACCCACATCATCGGCGTGACCATCTCACGCGTCTTCAGCGACGTGGGTGTCATCAACGAGTTGCTTTCGCAAGGCCTCATCACGCTATCGGGGGATGCACTGCTGTTGGTAGGCATCGTCACGGTGATGGTTTCTATGAGTCCGCGGCTGGCGCTGTTGACCTTCAGCGTGCTACCGTTGATGGTCATAGCGACTTCAATCTACGCTCGCCACGCCAAGAGCGCGTTCCGCGAGACGCGCGCCACCAACGCGGGTGTCGTTGGTGATCTGGCAGAAGACATCGCCGGGATGCGCGTCATCCAGGCGTTTGCACGCGAAACCACTTCGCAAGCGCGCTTCAACGAGTCCAACCGCGCGAACCGCGACGCCAATGTGCGGGCGATGTCGCTTTCGTTCACGTTTATGCCCGTCGTGGATCTCCTGAGCACGCTGGCAACGGCGATTGTGTTCTGGTTTGGCGGGCGCATCGTGGCGAACGGGGAATTGACGTTGGGCGTCATCGTAGCGTTCCTGACATACGTCACGCGCTTCTTCCAGCCCATCCGCGAGTTGAGCCAGCTTTACACGACGATGCAATCAGCAATGGCAGGTGGTGAGCGTGTGCTGGAGTTGCTGGATACTAAACCGGCGGTCGCCGACAAGCCGGACGCCATTGAGATGCCCCGCATCCAGGGGAAAGTTGAACTACGCGATGTGACCTTTGCCTACCGCGTGGATGGTGCGGTGCTGCACGACATCAACCTGACGATTGAGCCAGGGCAGACAGTGGCACTCGTTGGACCAACGGGCGCGGGGAAAACATCCATCTCCAACCTGATCGCGCGCTTTTACGAGGTCAGCGATGGCGCGGTGCTGATCGACGGCATCGACGTGCGCGACGTTGCCCAACGTTCGCTGCGAGAGCAGATGGGGATTGTGCCGCAAGACCCATTCCTGTTCCCAGGGACGATTGCGGACAATATCCGCTTTGGCCGTCCGGACGACCCGGACGAGGCCGTGGAGGACGCGGCACGGCTCGCTAATGCGCACGAGTTCATCACCCGGATGCCTGATGGCTACGATACGGTCATCCAGGAAGGCGGCGTCAACCTTTCACTGGGACAGAGACAGCTCGTGTGTATCGCGCGTGCGGTCCTGGCCGACCCACGCATCCTGATCCTGGACGAGGCGACGTCTAGTGTGGACACCGTGACCGAGGGGTTGATCCAGGACGCACTGGATCGCCTGCTCGCTGGGCGGACGGCCATCGTCATCGCCCACCGGCTTAGCACCATCCGCAACGCCGATCTGATCTGCGTGTTAGACGGCGGACGCATCGTCGAACGCGGCACGCACGAAGCCTTGTTGGCACAGGAAGGACTGTACCGGGAATTGTATGAGCGGCAGTTTATAGATGTTGGGAACGGATTTGCGAAGGAGGATTAGTTCGTGAACTTAGTTTTGATCAAATCTTATACTGATAAACCCTGGCGAAGCCCAGAGACTTACCAGTTGATAGAGGACAGTTTGCAGGAGAAATGGGAAGTCACATCGATCACGCCGTCTACTGGCGAGAGCCTGCATAACTTCCTAGAGCAACAACGACAACAAAATGATGAGCCAATCTTTGTCTTCAATGTAGCGGAATATCTTGACGAAGAAAACAAGGTGGGATTTCTGCCTGACCTTTTAGATGCGTGGCAGGTTCCGCATCTGGGATCCAGCGCTGAGACAGTCGCAATCGGACTGGACAAAGCAAAGACTAAAGTGTTACTGGACGCGAATCAGATCCCTACACCTGGATACTTCGTAGCGCACGATGATCGTGTCGATCTGGAGAATCACACGGAAAATCTGGCTTATCCGCTAATCGTCAAGCCTCTCCAGGAAGGTGGACACATCGGCATCAGTGAGGAGTCTATTGTTTACGATGCTGATGAGCTACGCGCGGCAATCAACCATGTCGTGGAGAATTACGAGCAACCCGCACTCGTCGAGGAATACATCACCGGAGAAGGTATGCGCGAGTTCAGTGTGGGTGTTATCGGCAATGGGACCAAGATTCTGACACCTATCGAAATCGATTATGCTTCGATGGACATAGAGGAGAAAATCCTAAGTTACGAGGCGGCGCAAAAAGACCTAGAGAAAATCAAACTGGTTGAAGACGAGGCCATGCGCGAGGAAATCAACGGTTTGGCAGCGAGGACCTTTGCTGCTGTGGGGGCAAGTGACTACAGCAGAATCGACTTGAGAATGAATCACACCGGTTGTTATGTCCTGGAGATCAATATTATGCCGGGACTTGGGCCACACAGTTTCTTGCCCGACGCAGCCAACCAAATCCACGACCTTGAGTACAATGAACTGATACAAAGTCTGGCTGAAAACTCTATGCGACGTCAGTTCCTTTCCGGGTAACATCCGAGTTACAACCATATTTTATAACAGAGATTACTGTGAGGTAATATGAAAACATTAAAGTTTGTCTTTGGCTATACTAGAAATTACATCAAACCGCTGGCTATGACCATTTTCGCCATGTCGGCATTGGTAGGGGTGCAACTGCTGGCACCGCAGATCGTGCGGGAAATGATCGCCGCCGTCAACACACCGGAGAATCTGGAGGAGGGGCTGAAAACAGTGAGCCGCCTGGCGATTCTGGCGTTGATCATCTACATCGCGCGGGCGGGTCTGCAATTCACGCGCAGTTATATGGCGCACGTCGCCGGCTGGGGCGTGGTCGCCGATGCACGCCGCCAAATCTACGATCACCTGCAACGTCTCTCACTGCGCTTCTACGAGGACAAGCAGACGGGCGATTTGATGTCACGCATGGTCAACGACTCGGACATGTTCGAGACACTCATCGCGCATGCCATCCCCGACACATTGGTCAACATCCTCATGCTCATCGGTGTGATCGCGGTGTTGGTCAGCATGAATGCGCAATTGATGCTGCTGAGCCTCATCCCTGTGCCGTTCATCGTAGTCGCAGCGCGTGGCTTCTCCAAATACGTGCGACCGGCTTTCCGCCGGCGTCAGCAGGAACTGGGCGAACTGAATGCCACCCTGAACGATAACCTCTCCGGCATCCGTGAGATCAAGGCCTTCACGCGTGAGGATGTCGAAGCCACACGTATCGGCAAGCACATCAGCCACTACCGCGACTCCTTGTTGCGTGCCTTGCGGTTGATGGCGACCTTCCACCCCTTCGTGGAATTCTCTTCATCATTAGGCACCATCGTCCTCATTTACTTTGGCGGACGGCTGGCGCTCAACCAGATACTGCCTCTTGAGGATTTGGTCGCCTTCTTCCTGTACCTGGAGATGTTCTACCAGCCTATCCGCGCGTTGAGTGGTGCGTGGGAAAACGTGCAACACGCGATGGCTGGGGCGGAGCGCGTCTCTGAGCTGTTGCAAGAGACCCCGGAAATCTACGACAAAGATGATGTGATCACCTTGCCCGGTAAAGCGACCGGCGCACTCAGCTTCCGCGACGTCAGCTTTCACTATGTGAAGGGCGACACCGTGATCTCCGATATCAATCTCGATATCCCGGCGAACACAGTCGTGGCCCTGGTCGGCCCCACTGGCGTCGGCAAGACCACGCTCGCCAGCCTGATCCCGCGCTTCTACGACGTCGTTGAGGGCAGCATTACTCTTGACGGTCACGACATTCGCAACCTGTCCCTCAAGAGCCTGCGCAAGCAGATCAGTATCGTGTTGCAGGACGTCTTCCTGTTCCACGGCACCGCGCGCGAGAACATCCTCTTCGGCCGCCCCGACGCTACCGACGAGGAAGTCATAGCCGCAGCTAAGATCGCCAACGCGCACGAGTTCCTCACCCGCCTGCCCGATGGCTACGACACGCTCATCGGCGAGCGCGGCGTCAAACTCTCCGGAGGACAAAAGCAGCGGCTGGCCATCGCCCGGGCCGTGCTCAAGGATGCGCCCATCCTCATCCTGGACGAAGCCACCTCCTCAGTCGATACCGAGACCGAGATGCTTATCCAGCAAGCGTTGGAGCGCCTGATGGTCGGGCGCACAACCATCATCATCGCCCACCGGTTATCCACCATCCGCAGCGCCGACATGATCGTCGTCCTCGAAGACGCCGGCATTAAGGAAATAGGGACACACGAGGAGTTGATGGCGCAAGACGGGCTCTACCGTTACCTCAACGAGGTCCAACGACAGATTGAGCCACAATGGGACGAGTGGTCTTCCACTCGCATTGTCCGCGAGCGGCGCAGAAGTCTGGCGATGAGCGCGGTCAATTAAATCGTAAGAGGCTTGAACAGCTACTTACGTATCACGTTTTACGCATCACGCATCACATTTAGCTTGTGATTTCGTCTAAAAGTGGTATCCTTGCGAGGTTAGAAATCGCCGCACAAGGCAATCCCAATAGATTCGCTGGCGCGGGAGGACAACAATCCCGCGCTTATTGCCAGGGCGGACTTAAGGTCCGCCCTAAGCGATAAAATGATGAAGGAGTAACGGTATATGAATCGACGCAGTTTGCCATCGCTATTTTTGCTCTTGATCTTGATCGGCCTCGTTATACTACCCCTTGGTTGTTCGTCCGGGTCGTCATCATCTTCTTCAGAAACTGGAGCGACGCCCACCCCCATTCCCACATCGATCGTGCCGACCAACCCGACCTACCAAGTACAACGCGGAGACGTCGTCCGGCTGCTGCAACTTTCCGGCCGCGCGGCCCCGGTGCGCGAAGAAGAGCTCTTCTTCCGCTCCAATGGTTACGTCGAGACCGTCTTCGTCCGCCGCAATGACGACGTCAAAGAGGGCGATTTGATCGCCGAGTTGGAAGTCACCGACCTGAAGAATCAGATCAGCCAGGTTGAGGCCGAATTGATCGCCGTGCAGATGAATAACGACCGCCAGGTCACCGAAGCTATGGCGAATGTGCGTTCTAAAGAACTGGCGCTGGCCAAACTTCAGGCCAGCATGTCGGACACGCAGATTCTCAGCACACGCATCAACCTGGAGCGGGCGCAGGAAGCTCTGACAAATGCACAAATTGAGTATCAGGAAGCCCTTGATCGCCCTTGGGAAAAGGAAGAGGTACGCGAACAGTATGCCGATGGCGTGCGCAATGCGCAGTGGAACCTGGAGATAGCACAGTCACAATACAACGACGCGCTCAGCGCCAGAGAGCGCCTGAGCTACGACATCGAGTTGGCCCAGCAGGACCTCGACTTGGCGCAGATGCGGCAGGCGGAAATCGAAGCCGGTGTGGACGTGACGCGCACCCTTTTGAGCTTGCAACGTCTGGAAGCGCAACTGGATGACGCACGCATCATCGCGCCCTTCGATGGCGTTATCCTCTCCACTAACATTATCGCCGGTTCGCAGGTGCAAGGCTATAAGACCGTTATGAGCATCGCCGATCCTACCGAACTAGAGATCATGGCTGACCTAGAGGACACCGAGATGAGTGAACTCACAGAAGGCATGGTGCTGGTGGCTGAGGTCGTCAACCGCCCTGGCGATCAGATTCCCGGCTTTATACGCCGCCTCCCCTACCCTTATGGCGGTGGGGGGAAAATCGAGGGGGTGCAAGACGAGGATACGTCCACGCGTATCGATCTAGAGCAATCCCCCATTGAGTTAGGGATGTCGGTTGG
>JAFGSL010000733.1 GCA_016934645.1 Anaerolineae bacterium | reverse complement strand
CTGGCTGGAGAGCACCGCTTCCTTGCGCACGTACATAAAGACGAACCAATCGGGATTGGGCAGCGTTTGGATAGAACCATCCAGGCGACCCAGTGCGCGGTCGGCTTCAGAGAGCAGCTTTTGCAGTTTGCCGGTAAGGTGCACCGGTGGCTGTGGCGGCAATGGCGCGGGGATGAACGCCCGATAGCCGCCCGATTGTGGCAGATAGCGCCCGGCGCGAGCCGGGGTGAGTAAAGTATCTTTCATAGCAATTTACACCTTATGTGTGATGAAAAGCCATCTTCGTATATTTGAGGTAGCCTTGAATATGGCGACAGATCCGCTCTATATTGCAGGCAGCCTATAATATGGACGCCAATACGTTCTATATTACAGCCTGACGATAATATAGCAACTCAGCCGGCCAGGGCGGCGGCTGGCACAGTTTGAACATTCTGTATCATGCACCAATCCACCGCATATCCTTAAGCGCGGGTTTCCGGTGTTTGCTCTAACTACTGAGGATGACGAGGCGCTGGTTCTCCGGATGATGGACCAACTCCAAACCGTCCAGGCACTTACCACATCCTTCTAGTTGTGCCCGATCTTGCGGCCAACTGCTGCAGGTCGCCGTTCTTCAGCGAAACCTTGAACACCAATTCTCCCCAGTGTTGTTCCTGCTGGAGCTTGTCCAATTCCTCCAGAACGATGCGCGCCACTTCGTTTGCTGCGATCATATCCCTGTTATACGAACATTTGTTCAAATGGGCAAATGCACGAAATATCTGTTTATAGTGATCTTGTTTCCATTTTCGCCGCAAACCGTGCAAGGTAAGCTTTAGCTTCATATGTTGAACCTCCGCAAGCTTGTACTAGATCTTGCGCAGCTTGGTGCTGCAGATCATCATCAATCTGCCCAAACGCCAAGTATGCTCGAGCTAGATAGGCCTTTGCTTCTTCAGACCTCCCAACCTGCTCATAAAGCAACCCCAGATTACCACACGCTTTACCCATATTGTAAACGTCGCCCACATTCTGGAAGATGGTTAGGCTTTGCTTGAATACCGCGGCAGCTTGGTTCAACTTACCTCTACGCACATACATCCTACCTAGTTCTACCAACGCTTGAGCCATCCCGTGTACGTCACCGACGCGATCGAAAGTCGCTACACTTTGCTCGTAATAATCGGTCGCTTGATCCCATTTCCCTTTGCGCGCATACAGAATACCAAGATTAATCCATGCTATCGCCATTCCGTGGATGTCGCCGATTCGTTCAAGGGCTAACAGACTTTTCTCGTGCATCGCGATCGCCTGATCCCATTCGCCCTTGGCTGCATATGTACTTGCCAGGTTGCTCTGAGTCCTGGCTAGCCCACCGACATCACCGATGCGTTCTTTTATCACTAGAGATTGCTCGAATATTGTAGCCGCCCGGTCCCATTCCCCCTTCGCAAGATATACACTTCCTAAGTTACTCAATGTCTGACTTGTACCAAGTACATCACCAACACGTTCCTGAATTGCCAAGCTTTGCTCATACATCTTAATAGCCTGATTCCATTTCCTTTTGCTCTCGTATACCTGTCCTATCCCCATCCAGGCCTTGGCTTTACCGAGTTCATCACCTATATGCTCTGAGGCCGCTAAACTTTTCTTGTAATATCGAAGGGCTTTATCCCATTGGCCTTTCTGGAGATATGCACCTCCCAAATTGCAAAACACTGAACTCATCCCATGTATGTCAGAGACTCGCTCCAAGATTACCAAGCTTTGGTCATACATCGTAATTGCCCGGTCCCATTCCCCTTTATTAGTGTATATCAACCCCAGGTTATTCAACGTCATAGCTGTCTGGTGAACATCATCTATACGCTCATAGAACACTAAGTTTTCCTCATACATCTTGGCAGCGAGGTTCCACTCCCCCTTGAGTGCGTACACATTGGCTAAATTCTCCTTTGTCTTAGCAATGCCCAGAGTGTCATTTGTACGCTCCTTAATCGCTAAACTCCGCTCATAATATTTGATGGCACGATCCCACTCACCCTTGTTAGCAAATATAAATCCCAAGTTGTTGGATACTTGAGCTATCCCCTGCATATCGTTGGAGCGCTCCAAAATCACCAGGCTTTGCTCATACGACGCGACTGCTTGATCCCACTTTACCTGTTTGGTCAATATAACGCCCAGATTCTGTAAAAGATATGCTTCCAAATCAGGAAGATCCAACTGTTGCCGCACAGTCTCCAAAGCATGCATTAGCCGTACACGAATCTCTTCCCAGTATCCGACTCGATCCAGGCTACCTACCAAGTCATTAGCATTCCGCGCGAAGTCTTCCCATGCTTCCGCGCTTTCCCACTGATCCACTTCCTCCAGGATTTCTTCCGGCGTCCCACCCAGGCTCCGGTCAGTTATCTTGCTTCGCAAGTACTTCGCTACCAGTCGGTGCACCGGGCGCGGATCTCCCACATCCTGTAGGCGCGCGTAGCCGTATTGTCGCAGCAGCGCGTGATAGGCATAGCGCGCCCCATCGAAACTGACCAACGCTCGCTGCACCAATACATCCAGTGCTTCGTCAACATTCTCTTCACCAGGCAACAGCACCTCCGCTGCCTCCCACTCAAAGGAGATCGCGAAGACACTCAACCGCATGAAGAGTTGTTGCTGCGTCGTTGTCAAGCGGTTGTAACTTACCGCAAAGGCCGCTTCTACACCCTTGAGTGGTTGTTGTTGCAGGTCGAGCCACACGCGCCGGATGCCGCGCTTCGCCATCAGCGGCACCACCAACATCAGCGCCAGTGGATGTCCTTGTAGCCAACTGATCACGTCCGGGATTGCGTCCAGGTCGGCCTGCGCTCCCACCTTGACCCCGGCAGCCACGGCTAGGCGATAGAACAATGTGGTCATAGCTTCGTCTACCAACGGTGGCAGTTCCACAGTGGGCCACATCGCTTGCTCTGGGTTCTCTCGTGTGGTCAGAAGCACTTGAGCGTTATTAGGTAATCGCTGTCCCACTAGTTGACGTACATCACGTTTATCCCATACATCCTCGGCATTGTCGAAAACCAGCAAGCAGCGCTCTTCCAGTCCTGCCAGAGCGTACCGCACCCGCTCTTCTTTCTGCTCCGGTTCTACCTGTTCGATCCCCTGGATTCCACAGAAGGCTCCGATACGGTTCAGCAGTATATCCAGCGCCGGACCACCACGACAATCCAGCCACAGCACACCGCCAGGAAAGTGCCAGCTCTGCCGCTGCGCCACCTCCGCCGCCAGCGCCGTCTTGCCGATGCCGCCGGCACCCCAGATTACCACGGGGTGTCTGGCACGGAAGCCCTGGCCTACCTGCTGCAGGGCGTCCGTCCGTCCCACAAAGATGGGGTTGGTTGGGACGCCATATAACGGGCTGATGACCTGGGTGTAGCCTCCCGGCATGTAGCGCGCCAACAACGCACGATCTCGTGCGAAGGCACGTTTGGCGGCTCGTAGATCGGCCAGTTCTGTCACACCATAGGCTGTTCCAACCCCACTGACGGCGCGTTCCAGCCTGACGATCTCCGCGCGGTGCGCCTTGAGGCTCCCGCGCAAATCCAGCAATTCTTGTGGTGTGGGTGTCGTTGCATCGAACAAGCGATCCACGCCGAAAGGACGTCCATAGACCACCGGCACGAACCACTGCTGGCCGTAAGTATCACGGATCAGGGACTTACGTGCGTCGGCCACGGCAGCACCTATCGGCTTTCCCGCTGCCAGCGACAGCGCGAATTGTCGGATGAAGGCCTGGGCCGCTGTGACTAGCATACTCACTTGCATCCCGACGACCATAGGGACGCCCGCTTGCACCAGCGCCGGTGCGGTGCCGCTCCACAATCCGCCGCTTTCACTCACCTGTGCCGACTGGCACGCGCCCAACATCACCAAGCGCACGCTTGTGTTGCGCAGGATCGCGCCCAGTTCCGCCGCTTTCACCCGCGCCTGCCCCCCGAATTCATCCTCGAAGAGCAATAGCCCGCCCAGATCAGGATCGTAGACGCCGTGACCGTAAAAGATCACCAGGTGATATTCACCGTTGGTCACCGCTTCTACCAATGTGTCGAAGGTAGGAGGACGCAATTCGTCCACGATCACCGCACCTTCCTCATCCAGCGAGCGCAAGCCATGTAACAATTGCTCCCGCGCGCGTTCCGGGAAGATGGGCGAGGCGTCCAGCGGTTCGGCCAACACCAGCAGGACCCGCATCGGTAGCGCGGCCAGTTGCACTTCGGTCGGCGGGGCTGAACTATCCGGGTAGCGGCTCAGGGCGACGGAGCTGTCGGCCACCAGGAAGCGCCCGTCGTAGTGGAGCAATTCCCACGGCAGCCCGGCCAACGTGTGACACTCGGCGGCGAAGCGCAGCGTCACCGCCAACGCTTGGCGTTCGCGCGCAGCTAAGTGCAGGGCGACGTCGAAACCTTCGCGCACGGCGTCGGTGGCGAGGAGTGCATTAGCCAGCGCCTGCCCTACGATCTCTCGCAGGTGTGCCAGGTTGCCCAGGGGAAGCAACGCCTTGCGGGTGGCATCGTCGGCCTGCGCGATGTCAAAATCAGGTTCCAGAGCACGCTGGATCGCGGCCCAGGTCTCCGGGGTGTAGAGCGGCGCGAAGCTGCCCTGGTAGGTGCTTTCATCGGCGCGGGTGAGTTCGATGGCATAGGTCGCGCCAGCAGGGTAGAGGCGGACGGTGATGGTGTGGATTATTGTCATTGAAGGATCTCTCCGTTATGCAGGTCTCATATTCGGAATAAATTGGCACTGTTAACAATCCTAGAGGTTGGTTTCATAAGCAGCTTCTCAATATCAGACCAATAGCTATGACAACATATGTAACAAGTAGTATCTTTTTTAATATAGAGTAGCGATGCCAATTTTGCTTGGTTTCTAAAAATTGATCCCATCCTAAACCGAACACCCAACCAGTAAATGCACCGATGCCACCCAGGATAAGAACCATGAGCATTCTCGCAAGAATAACTGTCCCGAAGTCTCTTTCCGAAGCTGACCATCCGATCATCCCAAGTACAACAGAACCGTAAATAGCAGCAAACGGTGCCGGTTTTACAGTACGCTGTTGCCTAAAATAGTGTTGCTTGGCCTCACGGATAGCAAATCGTTCTTTGTCCAAGGCGATTTGAACTTCTTCGTTGTGACGAGTGAAAACCAGGGAGGGGCTGTAGGTTTTGGTAGGAGCGGTTTTGAGCTCGCGGATGGTTTGGTGAAGGTGAGGCGTTGGGGGCACAGTAATCACCAAAAGCTGTTTGTCGTCCACGGAGGCAATTTGCACGTCGATATCCTCGATACGTGGATAACAGGCACGATTAAGGATATCGAGAATATCAGTACGTGTAGGAATTCGTCCGGTTACATCGAAAAGTTCACGCGTTCCATTAGCCGGCAATTCATCGGCGGCACCAAAGATGAGATAGCCCGGTTGCCCGGCAACCAGGGTGTTGCCATTGGCAAGGGCCAGCAGGTCTTTGATGAGTTCGTCGCGTGACCAATCTCTAACTTCTTTTTGGGTATGGTAAATGGTGAGTTCCTGTTTGAAGTCGAGTTTTGGACCTTCGGGTTGTGCGAGTAGGGTACGGAGTTCGTCTTGGTTCATACGACTTCTTTTTTCCCCGAAGGTGCTGCGTTGGCAAAGCGCATTTCCAGGCTATCACAGTTTGCCAAGTCGATGTAAGCAAAGTCGCATGATACTGTTGGAAGGATATTTTCAGCATCTGGCGAGGGCGGCGGGGGGAAGTATGTGGCGTTTGCCAGCAACAACTCACGGTTTTTGTCTGCGTCGCGGTAGCCTATAGTTACGAATTCCCCCTGGTAAACAGAACCATTCTTAAGGCGGGCTTGGATCCAGAGCTGAAAGTACGGTTGTTCCTTTGCCCTTCTGATCCCTACATGCTGGCGCAGTAGAAAGAAAGGGTCTTCTGACAATGTGCCCGTCTTTTTAACAAGGCGCCGTAGGATGAATTCCAGTGGATCCCATTTATAGCCAAAGAGAAGGGCCATTCCGAAAGCGACCACAAGCCACAGTAGTAAGATCAGAGAGACTTCCACGGGACGTGCGTCGTAGTAGGCGGAAATTCCTTCAACACCGATACGTGATAAGAGAGAGGAATCATTGCCGAGCACAATAAAGCGCACGATGATCAAGGCAAACGGCGCTATGATCAGATGTGTGAAGACACTTCTCAAGAGACTGTCGAGGGTTTCTTCAAAAGTGCTCGGTTGTCTACCCATTGCGGGGGTTCTGGCTCTGATGAGGGTAGACGTTAGGAAACCAGGTAACAGGAATGCCAACGCCACTAACAATCCTTCTAGCTTTAGTTCCATATTGCACCCATGCTATTTCCGTATTTCATTCAGCGGTGGTTATGATTCTTTGCCGCTCTGTGTAGAGGGTGATGAAGCATTGGTAGATGCTGTGGTTGGGGCGACAGATGCAGAGGCAGGTTGCGAGTTAGCCGAGGGATGAGCATCCTGGGGCGTGAAGGGGTTAGTTTGAAGGCTTCCCACCGGGCGAAGTACAACTCCCTGATCCCCAGCATTACCCTTGAGGCTTTCCGAAAGGTGAGTAGGAAGCGACAGATGTTCTCCGGTTATTATAGGTGTTTGTTGTTGGGTCTTCACGGTTTCTTCTGGCATCGTTTACCTCCATATAGATCTTATGATTATTACTGCAGCCTTAACCATTATGAGCTGAAGTTCAAAAGTCCTGAATAACATAAAGTAAGGGAACTCTTACTGCTTCATAGTTTTTGCTTAACCCTGTCGGAAACTGCACGGTTGAGCGCAGCACAGTTCTTCAACTTTTCAAGAAGGCGCGGTCAAGATCGGCGGCGAGGGTGAGGAGTTCGGCGTGGAGGGCGTCGGTGGAATCGGTGTTGTCGGCGAGGACGTGGAGGAAAAGGATGAGGGCGTTGTCACCATAGAGGGTAGATTGTTCACGCAGAGCGTCAATGAGGGCGTTTACACGGGCTTCGCGGGTACGTGTGCTGTCTGGGATACGGTTGCGCCAGGGGTTGATGCGCTGGTCGGCGAATAGAGCACAGAGGTCCGCATCGTTGGCGAAAGGCGCAAAGTGTAGCAGCGTCTCGCGCAGCCGGGCGAGCACCCCACCGGGCAGACCGCTGCCGCGCCCGCCGCGTGCCTCCACGCCGTCCAAAAGGTGTCGCACG
>JAFGSL010000118.1 GCA_016934645.1 Anaerolineae bacterium | reverse complement strand
TGGTTATGGGAAATGGTCAAACAGCGCTTAGGTTTATCCCTGGTCATTTCTATTCCTGGAGGCCTTTGATTGCGATCTACTGATACTACGTGGTCGCTTGGTTAGAGGATGGATCGGGTACAGAGGTTGTCTGGGCAAGCACCGGGGCGACGCTGGGTGTAGGAACTCACACTGTGGACTTGCTTTTCAATGGCCTCATCATTCGCGCTAACGGACTTGACGGCCCATACAATCTATCTCGCGTGGAATTACGGGTGGTAGATGATAATTCTCTAGTCGATGCGGTAGACAATGTACATACTACTTCTGCCTACCAATATACTGACTTTGATCCCTTTAGTGCTGCGTTTACAGAGAACTTCAACGATACAGGTATTGACATCAATTCTGATGGCCTATACGATCTCTTGCGGGTTAATGTGAGTCTTGATGTACATAAATCTGGCACCTATACTATCACAGGTGAACTTGAAGGTTCAGAAGCTATAGCAGTAGCTAGCAAAACAGTCACGTTAACCACGGGCAGCCAAAATGTGTATTTGGACTTTGATGGACAACTCATTTTCCATCGCCGTGAAAATGGCCCCTATAAGTTAAAGGCTCTTCGTGTAGAAGACGCAAATAGAAACCGGATTGATTTCGTTTACAACGCTTACATAACAAATTCTTATAGTTATGATGAATTTCAGCATAGTGGCACTACTATTAACGCCAGTAGTTACACTGATCAGGGAATAGACACAGACGGTAACGGGGATTATGATTACCTTCGGGTAGAATTTCAGATAGCAGTAGATCAACCAGGAATTTATCGTCATCTAGCTACACTGAAAGATAACGAATGGAAAACGATTACCAGCATTATTCAAGACACAGAATTATTAGCCGGGACCAATAATATTATTTTGGACTTTGCGGGTGTCAGCATCTCTCAGCATCGAATTGACGGGCCTTACCAGGTCACATCTGTAGCTTTCCTAGACGAGAACGGAACGCTAGTTGACTATCAGCCTGCAGCCCACATCACTCAAGCTTATAGTTTTCAAGATTTTGCCAAGAATTCTAATATCTATCTACCGATTATTCTAAAATGGTAGGTTTACTTTAGTCCTTGCGCCGCGCGCCTGTGAACGGGCGGAGGCTTGGCAATCAACTCAACTCGCGGCCCGTTAGGTGGTCTAGCCACTTCATGGAAGCTTGGAGGAAATGCTAAATGAACCAATTGGAGGAACGTGGGCATTGACATCTATGATCCACACAATCGGGGAAAAGGGCTGGGGTTTGAAGCACTGGGCTTGTGGACCGAACACGTGTTCGACACCTTACCTGAGATCGTGCGGTTCGGTGTGGGTACGTGGTCGGGAAATGTGCAGATGGTGGGGCTGGCCAGGAAATTGGGGTTTCTTGAAGAAGTGTGCTATCGCAAGGCGGTGATTGTCGAGGGCGAATACTATGACGCGGTGGGCTATGGAGTCCTGCGAGAAGAGTGGAAAGACAGATATCCCAATGGGTTCGCTACAGATGCACTGGGGCTAGAAAGATGAGAATAAAGCCGTGGGAATGCAAAATTTGACAAAAACACGTTTGAAAGAGATCCTCGCCTGCTGCCGCTCCCGCCACATCGGCGTTGTCGGCGACCTGGGCCTCGACGCCTACTGGTACGCCGATATGACGCGCTCGTTTCTTTCGCGGGAGACGCCACGTTTTGCCCGGCCCGTCGTCCGCGAGGTCTACGCGCCGGGTGCCGGGGCCAACGTCGCCGACAATCTCAAAGCGCTGGGCGTGGGCCACGTCACCGTCTTCTCCGTCTTCGGCGACGACTGGCGCGGCGCGCTCCTCCGCCAGGTGATGACGGATCGCGGCATCGACGCAACGCGCCTGGTCATCACGCCGGAGCGCTTTACCACGACGTACATCAAACCAATGCTGATGGGCTACGATTCACAGCAAGAGGACGCTCGTGTCGACTTTGAGAACGCTGCACCACTCACTCCCGATCTTGAGGATGCACTACTCGTTAAAGTGACACAGGATCTCCCAGACCTGGACGCGCTCCTGGTCGCAGACCAGCTCGAAGTCAACGGTATCATCAGCCCCCGCGTGCGCGCGGCCCTGAACGCGATGGCGCTTTCGCATCCCGAAAAGGTTTTCCTGGTGGATTCGCGGCTGCGCATCGGGGAGTATGAGGCGATGGTGCTGAAGCCCAACTGGGTCGAGGCCATCGCCGCCGTCGAACCGGGCCGCGATCCGCGCAGTGTACCGCGCGAGGCATTGGGTGACGTCGCCGCGAAACTGAGCGCGAGGACAGGACGCCCGGTCTTCGTGACGCTCTCCGAGGACGGCGTGCTCGTCTACGCCGAAGGTCAAGCGCGACACCTTCCCGCCGGACCGACGCATCCGCCGCTCGATCCTGTGGGCGCAGGGGATACTTTCATCGCTGCGCTGGCGGGCGCTCTCAGCGCGGGCGCGAGTCCGTGGGAGGCTGGCGAACTGGCAAACCTGGCTGCGTCCGTCACCGTCGAAAAGCTCAACCAGACCGGCACCGCAACGCCAGAAGAAATCCTGGCACGCTTCGAGCTGGCAGAATCCTCAACGGATTGAACGGATCAAACGGAAGTTTTTTCCGTTAAAATCTGTTGAATCCGTTGAGAAAAAAGGAACCCCCAATGCAAAATCCTATACATACCGCCGCCAACTTACCCCCGCTGGACTGGCTCGAAGTCGTGAATCCGTCCGCGCAGTTACGGCGAGTACGCCACGCGCTTTTCGACTTTGATGGCACAATTTCCGTCATTCGCCGTGGGTGGGAGACGATTATGATCCCGATGATGGTGGAGATGATCTGCGACGGACATCGCCCAGCCCCGGAGATCGAAGCGGAAGTCGTCGAGTACGTGGATCGCTCCACAGGCATTCTCACAATCAAGCAGATGCAGTGGCTTGAAGAAGCCGTGCGGCGCTACGGCTTTGCCCGCGATCCCAAAACCGCCCGCGAGTACAAGCATATCTACAACGAGCGGCTGCTGAAACCCGTGCGCGAGCGTATCCGTCAAATGGATGGCTCTCAAGCCGCCCGTGACACGCTGATGATCGCTGGAGCGCGCGACTTCCTCCACAGCCTGCGCGAACGCGACGTCACGCTCTATCTGGCGAGCGGCACCGATCACGACTACGTCGTTGAAGAAGCAAACGCTCTGGGTGTCCGTGCGTTATTCGGGGATCACGTTTACGGCGCACGCGACGCTACTGAAGCGTACACAAAAGAGCGGATCATCGAACACATCCTCGATCACTACAAAATGCACGGCAGCGAACTTCTGGTCGTCGGCGATGGCCCGGTGGAGATCCGCCACGCCCGCGAGCGTGGCGCGCTGGCGCTCGGTGTCGCCGCGGACGAAGAACAGCGACGGGGACTCAATCCACGCAAACGTCAGCGCCTGTTGGACGCAGGCGCTGACCTGATTGTGATAGATTTTTTACATCACGTTGAGTTGTGCCAATTCTTGACGAGTGAGTGAACAATGAACAAGTCGTCTCTTGACAATTCTAACTTATAATGGTAAGATAAGTTAGATCAAGCTATAATTTTGCTTTGTTAATGCAATCAAATAACAACGCAAAACAAAGAGAAATCAGCCAAAATCAAATAAAAGCACATTTAAAATTCTTCACAGCAATAATTTACGGCAAATCTTCGCAAGAAACAACAAGTACAGAAGATACCGCAAAAAAACAACATTAATTACGATCTTAAGCAGCTTCTTATAACCGAGTGGGTTAGAAATAGCATTTCCAGTAAGCAACCGGTAAAGCTAAGCTTGAGTCGTACAATAACAAACAAGGCGGGCGCAGTCTTGCCTTGTTTGTTTTATGATACAGGTTGATACCAGGCAGAGTATCGTTCCTGGTACGACATGCCCCAAGCGTACCTATTATTGTTCACAGTGAGAAGAATTTTAGAAGGAGAATACAACGATGAAAGGTAAAACATTTTTATTGTGTATTGGTGTTATCATCTTGACCCTCTCCCTCCAAACTACACCTGCCCACGCTGCACCGCGACAACAGGCCTCTACCACGCCAAATGCGGAGGCACTCGTCCTTGTCAACTCTAGCAGCAGTGCCTATCCGGACTTCCAGCACTTCATCCAGCCCTACCTCGACCAACTTGGCGTCCCCTACACCGTCCTCGACATTGCGACCACAGCCGTCGGCTCAGATATCGAAGACTACGCCGTCATTCTCGTGGGACACCGGTTGCTTGATGCAGGAACGACGTATCTGGATGCCACAGAGGAAGGCTACATCTCAATGGCCGTTGCCAACGGCACAGGGCTGATCAACTTCGACAACGACCTTTCCAGCAATGGCAACACGGGGCGATATATCTTTATTGCCGATATCTTTGGCTACAGCTATACCTCGCAGCCCAGTGGTGCGGATGTGGACTTCCCGACACTCAGCCACTATATCACCGAATACCACTATGGCGGCGAAGACATTGAAACCGCCACGATGACACTGGCCGATATCACGCTACCTTCTGATGTGACCGCTATCGCCAACGCCGGTGGGGATCCTTTCCTCGCCATCACTGAATACGGCGAAGGCCGCGCCGTCCAATGGGGTTCCTACGACTGGATGTCCCACAACGTCCTGGGGCCGGTCTCCGGTCTTGATGACCTTGTGTGGCGCAGCATCGTCTGGGCAGCACGCAAGCCTTTCGTGATGCAAGGCATGCCACCGTTTGTCACCTTCCGGCTAGATGATGACGAAGGCCCTTTCGACTGGGTCCACGCCGCTAATGACTATGGCTACAAGCCGTGGATTGGCTTCTTTTTGAATGGAATCGATGAGACCGAAGCCACCGACTTGCAAGGACTGGTTGCAGCCGGAAACGCGACTGCCTCCATCCACTCTTTTGACGGTGACACGTGGTTCTATTTTAACCATACTCCCGGGACGAATTTCGATGATACAACTGTGACTGTGAACTTCACTGCCGGTTCAAATTGGCATACCACCCACAATATCCCCATCTCCAAGCTCGTTATTGCGCATTACTATGAGCTTGGTACCAACGTTTTCGACGAATTGCTGGATTGGGGTGTGGAGTTCGTCGGGATTCCTATGCTGCCGGGTCAGAACTATGAAGGCAATGTATGGTTAGAGGGAGGTCCGTTTCGTCTCAATGGAGAAACCGAGACGATCGTCGATGAACCCGCCTACTATGCGGATTTCTTGGAGATTCCGGGGCATTCCGAGTTGGATAACCAGATTTTCAACTGCCTCTCCGAACCCCGCGACGTGACCGGTTACGACTGGTATCCTTACAACGATGACATACCTCACTCGATCCGGCAAGGGACCGCTATCCTTGGCCGCGGGCTGAGCGCAATGCAGCTCGCGACGCTGTACACACACTACAGTCAGATCGTCCCCATCTCTGATGCCAACTTCCGGGCTATGTTATCCGGCATCAACGCCAACATCGCCGGATATAACCCCGAGTTCGTCACGTTAGACTATGCCTGCCAGTATGTACGCGCCATGTACACCTCCGACATCACACAAGCCGATTACAATCCAAATACGCGGGAACTGAGCGTCTCCTTTAGCGGTACAACCGATATGGACACCCGCTTCTACGTGTTTACCGAGAGCGCGGGCGTGATCACGCACACCCTCGCCAGTGTCGAACAATTTTCCGATCCTGCGACGGTTAATCTGACGCTAGATCCCACCGTCACTTACAGCCTATGGGATCTGACTCCCACCGTGGGCGATGATTCTGAAGATGGGTCGGCAGCCAACCTGGGCGTTAAATTCCGCTCATCGCAGGATGGCTATATCACCGGCCTGCGCTTCTACAAACATGAACTTAACACCGGTACCCATGTAGGTATCCTATGGACCGATACCGGCATTGAGTTGGACCGTGTCACCTTCACCAATGAGACAGACTACGGTTGGCAGGAAGCCACCTTTGCCGCGCCTATTCCAATTTACGCGGACACACTCTATGTCGCGTCGTACTATGCACCCACTGGGCACTATGCCAGTACACCTGGATACTTCACAGCGGACTACGAAAATCCACCGCTCACTGCACCTGCGAGCGACAGCGTGGGTGGAAACGGGGTATATGCATATGGAGCAACGGCATTCCCGAACCAAACCAGTGACCAAGCTAACTATTGGGTAGACGTGGTCTTTGCTACGGACATCGGCCCCGATACATCACCGCCCCGGGTAATTTCCAGGTCACCGGCGCCCGATTCGAGCGGGGCGGACATCGAGGGAGACGTAACAGCGACCTTCATCGAGAATATAAATCCAGATACAGTTAGCAGTAGTACCTTCGAGCTACGCGATCCCTCGAATGCGTTGATCTCCGCTGTCATCTCCTATGACGCCGGTACACGCACTGCAACTCTCAATCCAGACATCGCTTTGGACCACAACACCACCTACCAGGCCACCCTCCAGGGTGGAACGGGCGGGATCATCGATCTAGCTGGCAACCCGTTGGCGAACGACGTGACATGGTCATTCATCACTGCCACTCTCCCACCTGAAGAAGGCACAGGAGGCCCGATCCTGATCATCACTGATGCTAATAACCTCTTCACCTACTACTACGCCGAAATCCTGCGTACCGAGGGCCTTAACGCCTTCTTCGTCGCCGATATCAGTGAGGTTGACGCGACCTTCCTTGCGGATTACGATGTGGTCATCCTCAGCGAGATGGCACTAACATCAGGGCAAGTCACGCTACTAACCGACTGGGTCAATGCTGGCGGCAATCTGATCGCGATGCGTCCCGACGCACAACTCGCCGGTTTGCTGGGTCTGACCAGTGTCGGGACAACGCTCTCGAATACTTATCTTTTGGTGGATACAATCGCAGCACCAGGCGAGGGTATCGTAGGGGAAACGATGCAGTATCACGGCACGGCGGATGCCTACACGCTCAACGGCGCTACCGCCCTGGCGATGCTCTACGCCGACGCTACCACCCCAACGAGTTATCCCGCCGCCACAACACGCAATGTCGGCGCGAATGGCGGGCAAGCGATGGCCTTCACCTTCGACCTGGCACGCTCTATCGTCTACACCCGCCAGGGCAATCCGGCCTGGGCGGGCGATGAACGGGACGGAACCTCCCCCATCCGCTCCGACGATATGTTCTACGGTGACGACATCGACGATCCCCAACCCGATTGGGTGAATCTGGACAAAGTTGCTATCCCACAGGCCGATGAACAACAGCGATGGCTGGCCAATATGATCACGTGGGCGACACTCGACCGTATTCCTCTTCCGCGATTCTGGTATTTCCCGCGCGGCGAGAAGGCTGTGGTGGTAATGACCGGTGACGATCATAATAGTGACAATATAGATGACCGGTTTGACTATTTCATATCGCGCAGCCCCACTGGTTGCTCGGTAGACGATTGGGAGTGCATACGTGCCACCGCGTATACGTACCCAAACAACTTGTTTGGATCTCAGGCAGCAGCTTACGAGGCTGAGGGTTTCGAAACAGCAGTTCACGTAACTTCGGATTGCGAAGACTATACGACGATCGCAGAGTTGGCTGGTTACTACACCGACCAGTTAGATTCGTTTGCAGTGCAAGCCCCAGACGTATCTGCTCCAACTACCGTGCGCTTCCATTGCGTTGTGTGGAGCGACTGGGACTCTCAACCATTGGCACAGTTAGCGCATGGAATCAGGCTCGATACCGACTATTATTATAGGCCCACGGCATGGGTCGACGACCGTCCAGGAATGTTCACCGGGTCGGGGATGCCGATGCGCTTCGCACAGCAGGACGGCACAATGATCGACGTCTACCAGGCGACCACGCAGATGAGCGATGAAGCCGAACAAACGTACCCCTACACCGTCGATACCCTCCTCGACCGGGCGCTGGGGACGGAAGGCTACTACGGCGCATTCGTGGCCAATATCCATATCGACAATTTATACTCCCAATCCTCTGCCGAACACATCATCACCTCGGCCATTAACAGCGGGGTACCGGTGGTTTCTGCACGCCAGTTACTGACGTGGTGGGATGGCCATAACACTTCATCCTTCAGAAATCTATCCTGGAGCGGAAACACCCTGAACTTCTCCGTGAGTGCTGGCGCTGGCGCTAATGGACTGCAGGCTATGGTCCCAGTCCATTCGGCAGTAGGGCCATTGTCCAGCATCACGCTTGACGGGAGTCCGGTAACCTATAGCGTCGAAACCATCAAAGGCGTCGAATACGCTTTCTTCACGGCGGACGTGGGCGTTTACGTAGCCAACTATACACCGGACACTGTAGGGCCCGTCATCTCCGATGTGTCGGCAACGCCTGACGGTATTAGCCATGCCATAGTCACATGGACAACCGATCAGATTTCAGATTCCCGCGTGGACTACGGCACTACTCCTGCTGCACTGACACATAACACTAGTGCACGGGCACTCGTTACGGCGCATAGCATCGAGTTGAGCGGTCTATCACTTAATACCACCTACTACTACCGGGTTACCTCAAAGGATCGTTATGGAAACACAACCACTTATCCGCCGCTTGGCGTAGATCCACTCAATTTCAAGATGCCAGAAGCGGCGGTGACGGACACCTCAGTAGATGATTTCGGCGCGGGTACTCTGACGTGTACTTACGTCGCAGCAACCGACGATGGTGAAATCATCCTGGCTCCCACCGTGGGGGCGGAGTTCTACGGGACGACGCTACCAACAGGATGGACTGAACAAACTGTGTGGCAAACCGGGGGTACATCAACAGTGAGTGGTGGACAACTCATTGTCAATGGTGCCCTTGTCGTAACTGATGCTTCTTATGCTCCAGGGCGTGTTTTGGAGTTCGAGGCTACATTCGGAGAGGCGGCGTGGCAGCATGTGGGCTTTGGGCAGGATCTGAGCAACGCAAACCATCAGTCGTGGGCAATCTTCAGCACTCACGATACAACCTATGAATTACGCGCGCGCACCTTATACAACGGCGGTGCAGAACACACGATGACGATCCCTGGCGATTGGCTAGGAAGTCCGCATCTTTATCGCATTGAGTGGCTGAGTGATAGGGTTCTGTACTACATTGATGGTGTGCTGCAGCACACAGAAAACATCGCCATCTCTGCAAGTATGCGGCCAGTGGTCAGTGACGATGAAGTTGGCGGATCGGCTGTCTCGGTCGATTGGATGCGGATGAGTCCTTACGCTACCCCATGCACCTTTGAGTCACGTATCTTCGATGCCGGTGGCCCAGCCGATTGGCTCGATCTGGACTGGACAGGACAACAGCCCTCAAATACTACTGTCGCCTTCGAAACTCGTACCGGTAACACACCATCGCCGGACGGATCATGGTCCGAGTGGGGAACGGTTAATAGCCCGATTGTCAGCCCTATAGGGCAGTATATGCAATATCGAGCGACGCTCAGCACGTCATCGGCGGATCAGACACCGGCGGTAGACGATGTCACGATTACGTACAATAACGTTCCCACCGCTGTCACGCTGGCCTGGTTCACCGCGACTGCGGAAGAAAACAGGGTTTATCTCGAATGGGAAACTGCTATCGAGCTAGATAATCTAGGCTTCAACCTCTATCGCAGCGAGACGGTTGAGGGACCCTACACCAAACTCAACACGGTGCTGATTCCAACACAGAATCCTGGCTCAGTATTCGGGGCGATCTACACGTGGTTGGATACAGATGTGCAGCCCGGTATCACCTACTACTACAAGCTAGAAGATATCGACACCAACGGTATAGCCACGCTCAGTGAACCGGTCAGAGCTCTGCTTGAGGCAGTCCCAACAGCCTTGAAGGTACAATCCTTCGTTGCGCGCAACTCAGGGGGATATATAGCACTAGGTCTGATAGCAATGGCCGTGATGGTTACGATCTCCCGCAAACGGCGCGTGTAGGGACACGTTTTAGTTCCTATCCATAGACAAAGCGGAGCACACTGGAAATCGTGCTCCGCTTCTCTAATTGATGCAGATCATCAGACCGCTTACGGTCTGATGATCCTCCCCCTAACGACCGAACGCCCAGCGCAAGAGCGCGATGAGATCACGTAGCCAGGCGAAGGTGTCGCCACGGCTGGAACTGGTCGCCGGAACCGTCTGGCTGATGGGCTGCGTCTCCGGCGATGCCTCGGCGGATGCTTCCGGGTCACGCACGGCCACAACCTCGCCATTGTAGTTGAAGAGCACACTCGTCCCACTTTGCAGGAAGGTGCGCGCGGCCGGATCATCGACCAGGGCAAAGTACGCCTCGGAGCCGAACTCGATCTCGCGATCAACTTTGATGTTCGCTGCAATCCACGCCTCGGTGATTGGCTCATCCACGTTCCCCCGCGCCTGTACCAGCGACAGATCGACGTATTGGCGCGCCACCTGCGCCATGCTGCGCTGCTCGCGGTTGATGACGTTCGCGCCGACAGCCAGATTCGCCTGGTCACTCTGCTGGTAACTTTGATTCTGCACTCGCGCCTGGATCGTCGTCCGCCCAGAGACCTGGTTCAACTCGGTTTGGTTATCGTACAGTGCCATGTTCTCTATCGACGCGGCGCCTTCCGCCTGTGCCGAGATCACGAAGGTCGTATACGGCGTGACAATGCCGTACCCCAAACCCAATTCGCGGATCTCTTCAATCAGCGCCACACGCTCACCCTCGACGCGCACCTCGTCCAGCAGCGCCCCTACTCTGCGCGTGGCCCACAGGCGTGGCACAAAATCGTGATCGCCGGTCGCGGTCAAATCAAAGTGATAGATGTACTCACGCTGTTCCTCTCCGGCACGACCACGCACACGCACTGTCACCTGCTCATTCGTTGCTGTGTAGCGCCCGGTGAGGAGCACGCTCGACCCACGGAACAGATCGGGCATCGTCGGCGGGGAGAGGTCGGTGACGCGTATCCCGTCGAATTCCACTTCCACGTCAGTGAGGACGGGATTGGCGATGCGCCCGTAAAATTCGGAGAGCGCCACCTCGAGATTTTCGCCGGGTTGGACATAGGTGACGCTGCCGCCGTTATCGAGCGCCAGCCGGTCGAGCAAGCGCGTGTTCACATCGTAGCCCACGCCGAAGACGTGGACGCCGGAGACGGCGTACCGTGCTTCGACCCGCGCATTGGTGCGTGCCACCAGTTCGGAGATCATCACGTCGTCGGTGACGCCAGCCGTAGGCAAGCCATCCGTGAGGAAAACGAGCAGCCGGGAAGCGCCGCTGCGCTCTTCACTTTGCGCGAAAATGGCCAGACCTGTTTGCAGTGCCCCTTCGATGTCTGTGCTGTTGCGTGCATCGAGTTGGCGGACAAAGCGCCGGGCATCGGACAACGTCTGCCGCTCCACCGGCTGCAAGCGGCGTGACATGAGTTCGATTTGATCGTCGAAACTGACAATCGAGAAGCGGTCGTTGGGGTTCAACTGATCCAGGATGAAGTGCAGCGCATTGCGTGCCTGCTCAATTTTGTCTCCGGCCATACTGCCGGAACGGTCGATGACAAAGACGATGTCCTTGGGCAGTGCGGCGTCTTGAGCGATCTCGTCATCCGGGGTGAACAGGAAAAGGAAATGCTCGCGCTCAGCACGTGTGCCGGTTAGCAGGCCGCTGCCGAAACCGCCCTCCGCCGGACTAAAGAATAGGTCAAAGTCCTCGGTGGGATTGACGTTTTGTGCTTGCCACGTTACCTGTGCACGATCCATGCCCAGGCGTTCCGTCGTCACCGCGTGAGACGAACTGTAGAGGGCACCCAGGCCGCCGGACGACGTCACATCCACAGTAAGTGTGATTTCTTCCACCGGGACAGAAGCGTACTGCTCGGTGCTCAGGATGTAGCGATAGTGAAGCATCCCGCCAAAGGGAGCGAGCACCTGCTCGTACTCGAGCGTCATTTTGCGCGAAGCGCGCGCGGGCAGGCTGATGTCGAAGGCAATGCTCTCCCAATCGGCATACTGCAACAGCGAAGGGTCGCGGCGTTGCGCGACCATATCGTAGAGCGCGGCGTTCGTCGTCGCGACGTCCTGGCGCATCACCATCTGCACCTGTCCACCGACGCGGGCTTCAAAACGCGCGAGGATCGCGTCTGGCGGCACGGGAAAGAAATACCGCCCGTCCACGGGGAACTCGTGCGGATTGACGAACTCCTGCTCTACCCGCGTGACCGCGTGATTGTCCTCGATGGTCACGGTGACACGATGGTAACGCACTTCCAGGTAATCGGGGCTAACGAGGTCGGGGAGGATCATCCCATCCGCCAGGACCGCGGTGCTTGCGGCGTTCAATAACAACACACTCAACAGCAAAGCTAAAACGATTTTACGCATGTCATACCTCCTGATAAATAGCCGCGCTTTCCATAACGCGCCTTTAGTCCGGTAGTCAATGACCTCACGGACGATTTAGCTACAGTGTAGAGAGGAAGTATGACAAATCGATGATAAGGAGAGGATAATCAGGGGATAGTTTTATGACCGTATGCCCTGACACGTGCTGTGATGCACCGGTGTACCCGAACGCGCGCGTCGGCAAATCTTCTCCTGCGGATTTGGAGGGGACAGAGTGAATCCAGATGCATCGTCTGGCGGAGGCGTTGCAGTATCCGGGCGTGGGTATTGGAGATGTGAAAGGATTGGCGCTCACCCTGTTTTCAGAATTGGAATCATTGGTATAATGAAAAGAAATATTTGCTGTTAGTAGCTTCAAAGAGGGCCAAAACTACTGAGAATAAACCTGAATCATCTCAATTCACTATACATATTCCTGATACCCCCCTCTGGTAAAAATCAGATAGTGCGCAGGTAAAAATGACTTATGCTGATTTGGTAATCCGTATTCTGGAGCGACAGGATAAAGGCTATCCTGTGGAAATAACTGTCGATGGCAGGCAGGAGTTTCAGCGTGGGTATCTCGATGCTGATTTCTTACCTTGGGTAGCCTCGGTTAAGGCCCACGTAGATGGGGAGCGGCTGTTTAACTGGTTTTTCGCTGATGAGCTGCTGAGGAATGCCTGGTACGAAATACGGGGGCGGTATCCCGACCGTCGGATTCGCCTGAGAATCGATGCATCTGCACCCGAGTTGCATACAATTCCTTGGGAAAGCTTGCGCGATCCAGGCAATGAGAGTGTACCTCAAGACTTAGCCGCGGCAGTGGCTACCCCTTTCTCCCGTTATCTGGCTAACAAATGGTCGCCGGGCGCACCGCTTCAAAGACGACCAATAAAAATCCTTGTAGCGATTGCAAATCCTCATAACCTTGCTGACTATGGTTTGACGTCTCTCGACGTAGATATCGAATGGTCAATCATTGAGAAGGCCACTACCGGTTTGGATGTCAGACTCACGCGTTTATCAGAGCCTTGTACTCTATCAACGCTGGAAACAGAACTAAAAAAGGGTTATCAAATTCTGCACTTTGTCGGACATGGCAAATATAGCAAACGTGCTGAAGAGGCCGCCGTCTACCTGGCCGATCAGGATAATTACACAGCGCCGGTCAATAACAGTGCCTTCGTCAGTATGTTGGCCCGCCAATTATCCGAAACTATGTTCGCCGAAGAGCATGGACTGCGACTGGTGTTTTTAGCAAGCTGTCAGACGGCAACAACCAGCCCGGCGAATGTCTTTCGCGGGATTGCTCACGGCCTCATTGCCGCCGGCGTGCCCGCCGTATTGGCAATGCAGGATCAAGTTCCCGTTCACACCACGAGAGAATTTACGCGCACTTTCTATCGGCAACTTTTGCACCATGGTCAGGTCGATCTGGCGGCTAACGAGGCCAGATCCGCTTTGCTCACCGGCAATTTTCCTGGCAGCAGCATCCCAGCGCTCTTCAGTCGCTTGCCCAGGAACGAATTGCTACATTCGGGTGTCGATGGCATAGCATCCGCTATCAAGACCAAGCCCTTTGAACCAGAAACCGTCTATATCCCTCCTGGTCAATTTCTGATGGGCAGTCGTCCAGATGAAACTAGGTTCACTGCCGAAACGCCGCAGCACGAGGTGGATTTGCCGGCTTATCGTATCGGCAAATATCCGGTCACCAATGCCCAATATGCGGAATTCATCCATCAGACGGGCCGTTTGATGCCCCCTGAAGCCGGATGGATAGGACAAAGCCCACCCGCGGATAAACTCGACCATCCAATCGCGGGGATTACCTGGTACGACGCTTTGGCATACTGCAAATGGCTCAGCGAACAAACCGGGCGGAACTATGCCCTACCCTCGGAAGCGCAATGGGAGAAAGCCGCCAGGGGAGAAGATGGGCGCGTTTATCCGTGGGGCAATGACTGGGATCCAGCGCGTTGCAGTTATGGTCATAGCCAGACGACGCCGGTCGATGCCTATCCAGAGGGTGTCAGTCCTTATGGCTGTTACGACATGGCCGGCAACGTCGGCGAATGGACAAGCAGTTTATGGGGAGAGAAATTGCCGGCCCCCAATCCCGAATTTCGTTACCCCTGGACCAACGACCAACGTGAGAATTTGCAGGCAGGACGCTATGTTTTGCGGGTCTGTCGTGGGGGTAGCGCAACCAACAAACCAGAACAACTGAGATGTAGTGCTCGCAGCAGCTATTTCCCTGATAAGGGATCCGCACGCACACGCTATGGATTTCGCGTGGTACTGAATCCTGATTCGTCTGAGCAGAATCGGTAGATCACACAATGAGCAGGAGCCAGACTACAAAAGTCTCACGAGGCGTCTGGTCAAGCAAATAGCTGCGCCGAATATGTAGTCTGCAAGACACAGTACGTGCTGAGACTTTTGTAGTCCTTGTCATTTTTCTTAACAGCGTTACCGGAGGACCAGGGTATGGAAGGACGACGAGCCGCCAGATTGAGGAGGCAAAGGAATAGGGAAGATGTCCAGGATAGTTTCTGGCAAGACTTCGTTTTGCGCATCAAAAATGGGGAGGTAATCCCCATTATCAGCAATTCGGTCAGAAACGATCGTATCTTTGACATTGATTATGATTACAATGTTGGAATTTCGCAAGAGAAAATAGACCTCCATGCTGCCGTATTGAACATCCAGGAAGAACTGGCAGAGGAATGGGCCGCGGAAATCAAGTATCCCCTGCCCGACAAACAGCACCTGGCCCGCGTCGCCGTCTATAATCGTATCATAAGCCTTGACGATGCGCAGGCCAAAAGAAGGTATCTCAACTTCTTGAAAACATACTTGCTCGATTTGGCCGAAGAGGACGAGATGATGCAAGACCTTGTTCCCGGATTGAGAGCTGAACTTGGCACATTGAGTTTTTCCGACATTGCCTTTCAATTGGATTATCCCCGGTTCACGGACGCCTACGAAGATCCACTGCGGCTTCTGGCGCAGCTTCCTTTGCCGATCTATATAACTACCAGCCATCATGATTTTCTCGAACGCGCCCTGCACGCGGAAAAGAAAACGCCCCGCACACAAATCTGCTTTCTCTTTGGCGAACCAATGAACATTATGCCTGAACATCGCGCCGATCCCGACTTTATCCCCACACCGCAATCTCCTCTGGTTTACCATCTCCACGGGTTCGAGCAGTATCCCGAATCGTTGATTATTAGCGAAGACGATTACTTGAATTTCCTGGTCCGCGTCCTGGATGAGCGCAGAGAAGTAAACGCCCCCCTCATCCCGCTGCTTTTGTCCGAAGCTCTGAGCAGTTCATCCATAATCCTGTTAGGGTACAGACTGCACGATTGGGATTTCAGGGTCGTTTTTCGTGGTTTGATCAAAACCAAACCCGGCAGTTTGCGCAAATACAGCCTGGCTATTCAACTCGATCCGGTCGAACGAAGACTGGCAATGGCAAACCTGGATGACTTTTTTGCTGCTGCGTTGGCTGCGCAACTTGATCCTGACGAACAGAGCGAGCTGCCTGATGACCACGCGATGCGCGAATACCTGAAAGAATACTTTAAGCCCGAAAAATTCATTGTGGAGTGGGGCACAACTTGTGGCTTTATCAGAAAAATGTGTAACAAATGGGACGAATGGAGAAGGGGGCAAGAATGATTCACCAAAGCCCAAATCCCTACGTTGGACCTCGCGCTTTCAAGCGGGATGAAGCCGATAAATTTTATGGCCGGGAGCGTGAGGCGCGGAATTTGCTGTCGCTGGTTATCTCCGAAAGGCTCGTGTTACTGTACGCGCAATCTGGAGGTGGCAAGAGTTCGTTAATCAATACCCGGCTCATCCCGGGTTTGGAAGCCAAGGGGTTCGAAGTGTTGCCTGTGGGCCGCGTGATCGGCGCTCTACAGGCCGATGTCGAAGTGGACAACGTTTTCATCCACAATCTTCTGCTCAGCCTGAACCAAAACGGCGCGACCACCGCGCCACCGCCCAGTCCCCATACGACGCTCAAAGATTTCTTGCAGCACTACGAACTCACCGATACGGCAGCGGAAGACGAAGAAGCCCACGACGTCGATGATTTCGATGTGCAACCTCGGGCGCTCATTATCGACCAATTCGAGGAAATCCTTATCACGAATCTGCAACGTTGGGAAGAACGGGAAGGTTTCTTCAATCAGCTTCGCGAAGCGATGGAGGATGACGAGTACTTGTGGGTGATTCTATCGATGCGCGAGGACTACGTCTCCGGTCTCGAACCCTATGCCCATCTGTTACCAAGTCGTCTGCGGGCGCGTTTCTATATGGAGCGCATGGATTTCGATGCCGCGCTCCAGGCCGTCAAAACTCCGGTAGAGGAACTACGTCCTTTCGCCAAAGGCGTGGCTGAAGAACTGGTCGACAATCTGCGCCAAACCCGCGATAAATCCGGGTCAGGGTTCATCGTGGGGCAGTACATCAAGCCGGTACAATTACAGGTCGTGTGCTACCAACTCTGGGAAAACCTGAAAGATCAACCTGGCGCCGAAATCACCGCAGACGATTTGCGCCGTTTGGCCGGCGGCAAGGACCTGGCGTACTTCGTCGACGAAGCCTTGATCCAGTTTTACGAACAAGCCCTCGCCGCCATTACGAAAGACAACGCCGGACAGTTTGAACTGCGCGATTGGTTCGAGAACCAACTGATCACCAGGGCGCAAACGCGCGCCTTGATCTATCAAGACACCCATACCACTGCCGGGCTGGACAATGCGATCGTCGCGCGGTTGGAGGATTTGTACCTCCTGCGCGCTGAATCCCGAGGCGGCAGCCAATGGTATGAACTGACCCACGACCGTATGGTCGCGCCCATTTTGCAGGCCAACGCGGACTGGCGAGATCATCACCCGCTCATCCAGGCGGCTCTGGAATGGGAAAATACTGGCGCTCCCGAGGTCATGCTCTACATGGGTCAGCGTCTGGTTGAAGCCTATCAAGATCCAGACGCGGATGTGGACCTGGTGAAGGATTTCCTGAACGCCGGTCGTGAGGTGGAAAAAAGACAGGAACTCACGATCCGGGCGGAAGAAGAAAAGAAAAGAGCAGGTGAGCAAATAAAGGCCAACAAGCGCCTGCGTGTGTTGGTCATCGCGTTATCAATTGTGCTGTTGTTGGCAATAGGCGCTACGGCATGGGCGGTTGTTTCGCAGTCACAAGCAATAGCGGCTTTAGATAAAGCCAAAGCGGCTGAAAATGACGCCAGAACCGCTGAGGCAACGGCGGAAGCGAACAGAATAATAGCGGAGAAAGCGGAAGGGGAAGCCATTGCCAGCAAATTGCTCGTACAGGCTAATCTCAATGCTGATAAAGAATATACAAGAACATTGCTATTGAGCCTGGAAGCGCTTCGATTCTCTGAGGATATGCCGCAGGCCCATGATGCATTGCTTACAGGAATAGTTTATGCTTATGCGCACGCATCTGCGGCGCCTGTTATTCCCCATGAATTCCGGGCAGATCAGGCTTTACCTCTAAATCGCGTCGCGATCAGTCCTGATGGTAAAACCATAGCTATAGGCAGCAATGATAGCTCCATCACGCTGTGGAAAATACGGGGCAACCAATTGGGAGATAGCCCCACCCATCGTTTATATATTAACTATGATCAACCGATACAGGATTTAGCCTTTAGTCCCGATAACCAGACTTTAGCTGCGGCTACAGGAGATATAAACTATCCTGAACAAAAACAATATGCTATTCGTTTGTGGGATATTACAGAGGAAGAGCCTATCCCCCAGATACTCGCTGACCAACTCAGCGCCGTGTGGCAAATAGATTTTAGTTCCGATGGGCAGTATCTCGTTTCTGTGCATCAGGATGGTGCGGCGCGACTTTGGGATCTTTCCATACCTAATCCTGCCCCCACATTCCTCACTGCGCATACAAATGGCGTTTTGGGCGTGGATTTCAGCCTTGATGGTCAGATGTTAGCCACATCCGGCGAGAACGGCGATATCGCCCTCTGGGATCTGTCATCGTCCCCTAACCCAACCAGACGCATACTGCGGGGACACAAAATGGGGGTGAACGATGTGACCTTCAGCCCAGATGGGCAACTCCTGGCTTCAGCCGGCGACGATGGCACGGTCAGGCTGTGGAATGTCGCAACCGGCAAGGAAGTCATGGGTTCTCCCATGATTGCACACACTGATGAGGTTTGGTCGGTCATTTTCAGCCCCGATGGTCGCTTGCTGGCTTCAAGCAGTAAAGATGCCAATATTATTTTGTGGGACGTAAAAACGCGTCTTCCCATTCACGCACCTTTTGTGCGAACTGGAGGTGTAGCCGATATTGTCTTCAGCTGTGACGGAAAAATATTAGTGTCTATTGAAAATGACCAGAATGGCAAAGTCTCTTTGTGGGATATGGATGCGTTTTCTGCCATGCCTACAGCAATGCCTGCGGCGCTTATGTTAAGTCGGTTTTCCATTCCTACCTCAAATAGTGTTTTTGGTTGGAAAACATTGCTCGGTTCAGATCACAGGGTAGCAGTGTCGTTAGGTGAGGATCATTCGATCACGATATGGGATCCACATACTGGCAAGCAAACCGGTCAATTCCCCTCAAATCTTGAAATTAGCAGCGCAGCGCTTAGCGCAGATGGGCGAACGTTGGCTGCCGCCGGCCATAATGATACAACTCAGACCATCCATCTATGGGATACCGACAGCTTGCAGGAAATACGACAATTGCCTGTAGAACACTCTGAGCCGATCAGCGATTTGGCCTTGAGTCGGGATGGCACAAGGTTGGCGATAGCCGGCGCCAACGCCAGTCTCACGCTGTGGAATTTGACGAGCATTCCGTCGTCCCAGGTGTTGACGGGGCACGAAGGCGCTATACTGCACGTCCTGTTTAGCCCGGATGACAAGGCGCTTGCATCGGCCGATGAAAATGGCGAGATTATACTCTGGGATTTAGCCGCCTCTCCCCCACGTCCTGGCATACTCAAAAAACATACACAGGCAGTCACCAGCCTGGCGTTCACTCCAGACGGCGGATCCCTGATTTCTGCCGGCGAAGATCGCGTCGTGATGTCTTGGGATGTTGGCACCGGGACACTTCAGAAAAAGTTGCCGCTTTATCGTGAAGGTATTATACAAAACATGGTCTTCAGTTCAGATGGCAAGACGCTGGCGATAGCCAGTTCCGACCACACCTTGATGCTGTGGGATATTGATTCGAGCGAAGCTAGAGGATCGTGGTCCGTTGGCTATGAACAGATTCAGGATTTGACCTTCAGTAAGGACGACCAGACCTTGCTGGCAGCCGGTATAAAGGAAGCGACGCTATGGGATATTACGCCATCTACATGGAAGGAAACTGCGTGTGCATTAGCTGGCCGTAACCTGACCTGGGATGAGTGGAATACGGCTCATTCGGGAGAGGATCAATCTTATACGCGAACCTGTGCAACTTTTCCCATTCATCCCACCGTCATTGAGTCCATGATCGCTGAAGGAATGGCTGAAGGAGCATGGGCTGTGCGCCAGCTAAAAATGACACAGGCGCTAACACTTCTCGCGGAGGCCAACGAACACTCTGAGGCGCCAATGGCAGAGGCGCAGGAAGAGGTGATCCGTGTGCTTTTCGCCGCCGCGCGCGAGCATTTCTTGCGCTATGATTTTGACACAGCCGAGGAATATCTGCGCCAGATCCAGCGCCTCGCACCGAACCGGATTGTGTATTTAGGGACAGCGGTGAAGGCAGGGGAATCACTTGCTCAGGCGCGCAAGGCAATTGACGAAGAGAGATACAATGAAGCTTTATTTGCGTTGGACCGCGCTGTTGAGCGAGACTCACACTTCGTGATCAACCCGCAAGCAGACCTGGCCATGTTCTACTACAGAGTGTGCAAAGGCTTATCGGACACACACGTATCCCAACAAGCGCTGTCGGCCTGTGAGGCTGCCGTGGCGTTGGCCGGTGAAACTGAAGACTTGGCGCTCAATCTTGAAATCTGCCAGGGTAGTGCAATAGATACACTAAAAGAGGTCGTCGCGCCAAGCTGCCATTATGTCGCGCATCTCGCAGAAAAAATCGCGTTTGATCAGAAAGTAGAAGGTGAAATAGAAACCGGCGAAGTTGTTTATTGGACTTTTGAAGGGCAAACAGGAGAAGTAATCAACATTGCACGGGGGGCAGAGCGCGATAATCTCACTCCCCACTTGCGTTTGTTGGGGCCGTATGGGAACGTGATTGCCGAAGATGACGATAGTGGTAATACGCAGATTGACGGGGTTATTCTACCTCAAGACGGCGCCTATGTCATTGAACTGCAAGACCGACGTCAGAGTTTGGCACATTACACACTGTTACTGGAAAAAGTGTCGCCAGAACAAATCACTCTTGGCGAATCAGTCACCCGAGATCTCGAAGGCGAGACATTCTGGGTCTTTGAAGGCCACATTGGGCAGGCGATCCAAATCGCTATGAACGCAGAAAGCGCCGATTTTGATCCCTATTTGCGGCTGTTAAGCCCGGATGGGAGTATCCTTGCTAAGGATGATGACAGTGGTGGGGGACTCGATGCATGGATCTCCGATATTCGACTGTCTCAAGACGGGACCTATGTTGTTGCCGCGGGGGGATTTGGCGGGAGTTTGGGGCGTTACACCCTACGATTGGAAGGAGCAAAACTCATCAACTTTGGCGAATCCGTTCCTGGCGATCTTGCCAAGAACATATTCTGGGCCTTCGAAGGGCAAGCCGGACAGATGATCAAGATTGCAATGAACGCGATGAACTACTACGAATTTGACCCCTACTTGCGCTTATCAGATTCGAGTGGGAATGTGATCGCCGAAGACGACGATAGTGGGGGAAATTATAATGCGCGGATCGCCGGTTTTATCCTCCCTCACGATGGAACCTATAGCATCGAAACGCGGGATTATCATGGTAGGCGTTCTGGGAGTTACACGTTATCCTTGGGAGGCGCAGAATGGATTACTTTTGGCGAACCGGTCACGCGGGATCTTGCGGAAGACATCCTTTGGACTTTTCAAGGGCAAGCTAAACAGATGATCAGAATCACAATGGATACGCTGAGCGAAGAGAGCGCCCCTTACCTGCGCCTGCTAGATCAAGAGGGGAAGGTCGTGGCTGTGGGTTACAACAGTGACGGGAACCTTACTGCACAAATTGCGGCCGTTGTTTTGCCAACAGATGGACCCTATGTTGTCGTCGCTACGCAGTCTTCTTATCAACCTTCTGGAGCTTACACATTATCCTTGGAAAAAGTGTCTCCGAAACCAATTTCCCCTGGCGAATCGGCTACGCTTGACTTTGCAGAGAATATCATCTGGACCTTTACAGGGCAAACCGGACAAATAGTCGAGATCACAATGGATATAGAGAGCGGCGATATGATCAGTCCCTATTTGTCTTTGTTAGATCCGGAGGGGAATGTGCTCGCGATAGATAACGATAGCAGCGATGGATACAACGCGCACATCGCCGGCGTCATGTTGCCTCAAGAGGGAATCTATTTCATTGATACACAAGATCTCAATAGAGTCTCCGGACGTTACACATTAGCATTAAAGGAAATGTTGCCAGAAGCAATAACTTTTGGCGAACCGGTCACGCGAGATCTTGCAGGGAACGCTTTCTGGGCCTTTGAGGGACAAACCGGGCAGATCATCAGCATCACGATGAACGCGGAGAGCGCCGCTCTTGCTCCTCAACTACGTCTATCAGCGCCAAGCGGAAACATAATCGCCAGCGCTAGTGAGGATGAGAGCGATGAGGCCAGCGTGCGGATCCCTGACATGCTCTTGCCTCAAGAGGGTACCTATGTAATTGAGACGCGGAACCTGGACGGGCGTTACACTTTATCGCTGGAAGAGGTGTTGCCAGAACCCGTTACTTTTGACAAACCGGTTACACGGGATCTCGAAGCAAGCAGGTTCTGGACCTTTCAAGGACGAGCCGGGCAAATGATTAGAATCACAATGAATGTGGAGAGCACCGATCTCGGTTTTTATCTGCGTTTATTAGGCCCAGATGGAAGAGAAATCGCTATGGACGATCATAGTGAAGCAGAGAGTCATGCCCGCATCGCCAGTCTCATCTTGCCTCAAGCGGGTCCCTATGTCATTGCGGTGCAAGGTTTCGGCGGACTTTTGGGAGACTATACATTATTACTAGAAGAAGTGTTTCCAGAACGTATTCCCTTTGGAGAAATGCTCACGCGGGAGTTCAAAGATGACGTTTTCTGGACTTTCGAGGGTCAGATTAGCAAAACCGTCAGGATCGCGCTCGACAAATCTCTCAGCGCTCCTGACATCGAATTCACGCTGATCTTACCTGATGGAACAAAGGTCGTCAATAGCGACCCCGAGGCGACCACAGTTATTGCCGCACTTACGCTCCCGGCGTCGGGTACGTATTGGCTGATCCCCAAAGGCGAAGGCATATATACGTTATCGGTGACCGAAATCACTGCCGTGAGTCCAATGACTTATGGCGTTGCCATAAGTAGTACTGTTGGTGATCTCTTAGGCGAGGATTGGACTTTTTCTGGCAATGCTGGCGACGCGATAGAGCTTACAATGTCAAGTGATGCTTTTGCGCCTCAGATAGAATTGTATGACCCTAACGGTACCCTACAACGACGCCACGCCGGCCAGGATTCTGCCGGACAACTCTCGCTCCACTACTGGATGCCCATAACAGGAACGTATATCCTTGTCGCGCGCGACGTTTATGAAAGCGAGACAGGCCCCTATAGCCTCACAGTGAAAAAAGCCGACCCCATTCCCCAGATGTGCGGGATGAACGCTGGGAATATCAGTTATGGTCCAATCGATGGAGGTACTAAAGTCACCTTAGGGCGGCACCGTCCAGTCAATGGGGATATGAATTGGGATGATAGAATGGAACAATATGTGGGCAAGGAGGCTCAAGTCATCACAAGGTACGGTACCGATCAGCAGGGTTGTCCTTGCATTTTGTTAAACATAGACAACAGTTACTGGGTATGGCGAGTCCGCGATTTAACCCTGGTTAGCCCATAAACGCGCGAGTTCCTCTGAGCTGGGCGCTCGTTGCTGCCGAAGCGCCCGCAGCGTGACGTCCGGCGATGCGCTTGGGCGCGTTGCCGGATTCTCAGGTCACGCGCACGATGAGCGAATCCTGCTCTGGATTTGGCGGAGACGACGGGGATTCAGATGTATCAGATTGTTATACTCCCGGCAGCGTAAACTGTGCCGTTGTCCCCTCACCTTCGCGGCTTTCCAGCCATAGCTTACCGCCGTGCGCTTCGATGAGTGCCTGAGCGATGGCCAAACCAAGACCGCTGCCGCCGTGTGCCCGCGCCCGGGCTTTGTCGGCGCGGTAGAAGCGCTCGCCGATACGCGGCAGCACTTCCAGCGGAATCCCGATGCCGCGGTCGCGCACTTGCACCAGTACGGTCCGCTCCGGCCCGGCAAGCACAGCGACGTCGACGGTCGCCTCCGGCGGTGAATACTTGATCGCGTTGTCAAGTAAGTTGACCAGCACTTGCGCCACACGGTCAGGATCGGCCCAGACTGAGGGTAAACCGGGGACATTTTCCACACGCAAAGTGACACTGCGTGCGTCGGCTTGCGATGCCAAACGCTCTACGATCAACCGCGCGAGATGTGCCACGTCCACTGACTCGCGGCGCAGGTTCAGTGCCTCCGAATCAGCCCGTGAGAGCAGCAGCAAGTCGTGAACCAGGCGGATCAGCCGGTCGGTCTCGTTCTCCACCGTACCGAGGAAACGGTCGCGCACGTCGAGGTCTTCCACCGCGCCCGCGCGCAGTGTCTCCACCATGCTCTTGATCGAGGTAAGCGGCGTGCGTAGTTCGTGGGAGACATTGGCGACGAAATCCACCTGCACCTGGCGGGCTGAACGCAAACGCGCAGTCATTGCGTTGAAGGCACGGCTCAACTGGCCCAGCTCGTCCCGCGAATGCGCCGGAACCTGCGTATCAAGATGCCCTTGCGCCACTGCACCCGCCGCTTCCGTCAGACGGCGCACCGGACGGGTGATAGCCCGCGAAAACACGAGGCCGACAACGCCGGATAGCAGCAGCGCGATCACCGTGGAAAGCAGCAAGCGGCTGCGAACATCGCGCACGACGGTCACTACGTCGGTCAACGGCTGGCCGAGGTATACTACGCCGACGAGTGCGCCGTCAACTAACACGGGCAGCACCACGGTCAACGTGTTCGCGTCACCGCGCTCCACGCGGCTGGCGTATTGACCGGTAAGCGCCTGCGCCACAAGTGCGTCATCGCCCAGGTTCGCGCCGAGGTCGTCGTTCCAGGAATCGAGCACCACCACGCCATCGACATCCATCACACGGATGCGCGTCTCCAACTGCGTGCCGAGCTCCAACGAGGTATCCGCCAGATATGACAGGTCTACGTCACCGACCGTCACGCCGAGTTCCGGCACATCCAGATTTTGCGTTTGTACGGAGATGTTGCTCACCCGCCGCTGCTGTAGCACATTGACAGTGGCCACATCTTCCGCGGTTTGCGTTTCCGCCTCCGAACCGGCTATCACCGCGCCAGGGATCAACGTCTGCGCCGTGATCTGCGCCTGCGCGACGAGGCTGTCCTCAATGGCCTCCAGGAAGTATCGTTCGAGGAACGAGAGCAACAGCACCCCAGAAAAGCCCATCGCCAGGACGATCACGGCGAGATGCGAAAGCAATAGTTTTATGCGTAGACTTGAGAACATGGCAAGTTAAGAGTTAAGAATGAAAGAATCGGCGAATTACGAATCGCGAAGCACCCAACTACTGAACCACCATTCAACTTCCAGTATCAAATATCCAGCTTCCAGCAACTAGCATCAAGCTTCCAGTTTGTACCCCACCCCGCGCACGGTGACGATGAGGTCTTCGGCGGAAACAGCTTCGCGGAGTTTGGCCCGCAGGCGTTTGACGACAGCATCGACAACGCGCAGATCGTCGTGGTAATCGTAGCCCCAAACCAGATCGAGCAGTCGCTCACGGCTCAAGACTAGCCCGGCGTGACGTGCCAGGACGTGCAGTAACTCAAATTCCAGCGCAGTCAGGTCAAGCAAATTCGATCCCAGACGCGCTTCGTGACGCGCCGCATCCACCGTCAACGCGCCAGCGCGCACGAGGTCGGTGGCTGTAGTGGATGTCGGAGCGGTACGGCGCAGGACGTTCTTCACGCGCGCCAGCAACTCCCGCACGCTGAAAGGCTTGACGACGTAATCGTCGGCGCCCATTTCCAGGCCCAGCACGCGGTCGATTTCCTCATCGCGTGCGGTAAGCATAATGATGGGGACGTCACACTCCCGGCGCAGCGCACGGCACACCTCGATCCCGTCAAGCTTCGGCAGCATCAGGTCAAGAATGATCAAGTCCGGCTGCTCGCGCCGGGCCAGCGCCAACGCCTGTTCTCCATCCCAGGCCGCCACCACCTGGTAGTGCGCTTGTTTCAGGTTGTACGAGAGCACGTCGATGATCGGCGCTTCATCGTCTACGATAAGAATTTTAGTCAATAGTCGTTAGTCCTTAGTCAGATCGTCCGTAGTCGGCAGTCATCAGTCGCTAGCCAGTGTCATTAGTCCCTTTATAGCGCAGTTGTGTGACAGGATGATGACAGTGACGCAACAAGGTAAGCACAAAAGACTAAGCGACTAACGACTACGTGACTATCGCCAAACAACTAGCTCGTTGCGCACCATCGCGAGCAGCGACTCGGCGTGCAATGCTGCCAGGTTATAGCAGACGCCGTCCAGATGATCAGCCAAGGCCTGCGCCAGTCCCTTATCATAGTCGGGAGTTTCCATGTTGACCACGATAGACTTGACGTCGCTCTCCGCGATTTGCTCGGCGATGTGGTAGGCTTCAAGTTGCGGCGGCATATCGCCCATCGAGACGTTGCCCGCACCGTCGGTGAGAATGACGAGGAGTGGGAGCAATTCGGCGTAGCGGCGCAGCTCTTGCTCCACAGTGCGCTGCGCGAGCCACAGGCCCGCCGCAAGCGGCGTTTTGCCGCCGACGGGCATGTTCACCAACATCTGCTTCGCCAGATCGACGCTATTGGTCGGCGACAGCACCAGCGTGGCGCGGTCTTTCTGAAAGACGATCATTCCCACGCGATCGCGGCGTTGATAGGCATCGGTGAGTAGCGAGAGAATCGCACCTTTCGTGGCCTCCATACGCTCCGAGACCGCCATCGACCACGAGGCATCCACAACAAAGATAATGAGGTTGGCAGCGCGGCGCACGCGCACTTTTCGCTGGTAATCCTCCGGACGCAGATGCAACGCCGGCGACGCATCAGGGGTCTCGGTTGCGGCCGCTGATGCTTCTGAGCGTCTCCGCTGGAAAGGCGCGGCTGCGCGCAACGTCGCGTCAAATGCCAGATCGGAGGCGTCGCGTGGTGAGGGGCGCGCGCTCACATAGCGACCGCGCTTGCGGTCCGTACGACTGCGGCTGCGCCTTCCGCCAGTCGAACGCACCCGCCGATCCGCTGGCGCTTCCAGCCGGCGAGTCTGGAAAATCTCACCCGGTGGGATGAACTTGCCCCCATCCCACCACGTCCCATCGGTGGGCCATTGAGGAACGTCTTGAGCGTAGGCTTGCAGTTGAGGTGCGGACGCTTCCTGGGACTCTGCCTCGCGCGCCTCAACCTCTACGCTTTTTTTTGACGGTCCTCCCCGGCGACATCGCCGTCCATAGAAAGCTCTTTCTGCTCCGTCTCCACGTCGTTGGCCTTGTCGCGCGCCGCCGCTACCATTTTGTCCAATTCGGCAATGGAGGTCTGCACCTCGTCAAAGGGCTTGCGCTTGAGGCGGTGCGGCAGCGTCAGTTCGGCGGCCAACATAATATCACGATCGGTGAGACGCGTGCGAGCCTCCCAGGCTGCGTGCGCGACGGCGGTCTTGAGAATCACCAAGTCTCCACGATGGCCATCCACACCTAGACCGGCCATCATCTCGGCAATCGTGGACATATCGTTACGTGTGTAACGCACTTCCGGCAGTAAACAACGGGCGTCTTCGATACGCTGCGCCAGCATCATCTCCTGCGGCTGCCGTTCCTCGTAGAAACCGGCCGGGTCTTGCTCGAAGGCCAGGTTACGCTCCATAATCGCCATCCGCGCTCGCGCATCCCGCACCCCCTGCACATCCACGCACAACGCGAAGCGATCCAACAACTGCGGGCGCAGATCGCCTTCCTCGGGGTTCATCGTCCCCACCAGGATAAAACGCGCCGGATGCTGAAAGGAAATGCCCTCGCGTTCCACGGTGTTTACCCCCATCGCGGCGGCATCCAACAACACATCCACGATATGATCGTCGAGCAGATTGACCTCATCCACGTAGAGGATACCCCGGTTGGCGGCAGCGAGCACGCCCGGCTCGAAGTGACGCTCACCTTTCTGGATAGCACGCTCAATATCGAGGGTACCGACCACGCGATCCTCCGTTGCCCCAATGGGCAACTCGACAAACGGCACTTTCTTCGTGTAGTGTGGGAGCGTCTCGCCTTGCGCCGCGCGTTCGCGACAAACCGTACACCACGTTGCAGGTTGGGCGGGATCGCAGCCGAACGCGCCATCGGCCACAACGTCGATGTCGGGCAGCAGCGCTGCCAGCGCGCGAGCAGCGGTTGATTTCGCCGTGCCCCGCTCACCCCGGATCAACACACCGCCAATGCGGAAGTTGATCGCGTTGAGGATGAGTGCCCGTTTCATCCGCTCCTGATCCACGATTGCGGTGAATGGAAATACCAAACGTCCGTTATCTACCATTTGACCTCCCTCGGAATAGTCCCAGGTCAAAAGTCGAAAATTCAAAGTTGATAGCCAAATCTTCCATTAAAACCCGTTCGATCCGTTGTGAAAGATCATCTGAATCTCGTTACATTAATCCTGTGTCTCGCGCAACGATTTGAGCGTGCGCGTCAGGCCGATCAGGCCACCAGCCACCATCGCCAGACCAGTCACCAGGCCGTAATAGGCGAAATCCAAACGCGCCTGCAGCTCTCCGGAGAAAAAGGAGATAAGTGTGTAACCGCCGGCAAGGGTCAAAATTACACCACCAATGAGGGTGGCCACGCTAAGCGCCAACATCAATGGACTCTGCCGTTTAGCAATCTCGTGCTCGTGCTCGAGCGCGACTCGTGCCACAAAGGCTTCCGCCTCCGGCCAAGACATCTCTCCGGTTTCACAGACATGGCGGATCAGCGCATTGCGATCTGCGCCGCTGCCCAATTCGCGCGCCACGTATTTCACCAGGTCTTCGCGGATCAGGGCTGTGAGACGCTCATCGTCCGCCACACCCTCGTTGGTATAATCAAATAGCTCGGGGATCCGCACGGATGGACGAGACGGCAATGGTGCCTCAGGTACGTTCCCCTGAAATCCTATCCGTTGCAGCATCGCTGCTGCGTGGCGGTTCTGTGGATCGAGGTGCAAGACCTTGCGGCAACATTCAGCTTGCTGTTCCGGTTCATCGAGTAACGCCGCCATCAGCAGCCACGCCTGGACATCATCGGGCTGTTCCCGCAAGCGGCGCGCAAGCTCTTTTCTAGCACCGAGACGGTCACCGGTTTGAGCCTGTTGCCAGATCAGGTTTAGAGGATGCATGATGATCTCCACAACAACCTACTGACCCGGTCGTATTTCGCTAGCCTTTCTACGCCAGTAGAACGCCGGAACAACTTTAGTTCTTATGTCCAGGTCAGTCATATGCCAAAAAAACCGCTGAAATGGCAGATGCCATCTCAGCGGCTCGGCGACTAAAGTGACAACTTACCAGGAAGAACGCCGATCATCGCGGTCGCGGTATCCACCGCTGCTGCGACGCCGGCCGCCGCCCCCACCGCCACCGCGCCGATCTTCGCGTTCCTGGGCTTCATTCACCCGCAACGCGCGACCGTCAAACTCGAAGTTGTTGAGTGCAGAAACTGCTTTATCTGCGGCTGCATTCTCCATCTCAACAAAGCAAAAGCCTCGAAAACGCCCGGTATCGCGATCGGTGATCCACCGAATCGACACAACAGGACCGTGCTGCTCAAACAGTTCGCGGACTTGATCTTCGGTGACGCCCCATGACAAATTACCAACGTACAACGTCTTTGACATACTCTTCTACTCCTCGTGAACTTAGTGATATGGCTCTTCAGCCCGGAACTGAACGCAGTAACGGCCTAGCGAGTCTTGATTGATGATAGTATATCATAATTCTTCATAAATAACAATGTAAACAAAACCTCAAGACGTATCACTCAACCGATATCTCTGGGGAAGAGTGGCGGACCGGCAACAACAGCACTTCCCGGCTGTAAGAGCCCCCAGGACAGTGCCTCCCGCGATAGTAACTGTGGTTGCCATCCCAAGCGGTGCCACACTTCAACCATACGTTCAGGCATCACGGGTTGCAGCAACAATGAGGCCAAACGCAATGCCTCAGCCGCCGTATAGAGGATGGTTGCAATCCGATCGCTGTGTCCTTGTTTGGCCTGCGTCCAGGGCTTCATCCGCTCCAGGTACCGGTTGATCTCACCAATGAGATCCATAATGTGCGCCAGTACCTCGTTGAGCGCCAATGCTTCGACCAAGTCGAAGACACGATCCACGGCCACCAAAGAACATTCGCGCAAGGCAGCATCGTCGGTTGTGGTCGTGCCATATGTAGGAATACGTCCGCCGCAATATCGTTCCGTCATGTTCACCAGACGGTGAAGGAGATTTCCCAGATCATTAGCCAGGTCTGCCTGGTAACGACTGCGCAGGCCCTGCTCATCGAAATCGGCATCGCGTCCCAGCACCATATCGCGGATGAGAAAATAGCGAAATGCATCCACCCCGTAAATCTCAGCCATAGCAAGAGGGTCCACGACGTTTCCCAGGGATTTGCTCATCTTTGTGCCACCCGAGACCCACCATCCGTGAGCAAAGATCGTTTTAGGCTGCGACAGGCCCATGGCCTGAAGCATCGTCGGCCAATAAACCGAATGGGTAGTGAGGATATCCTTGCCGATGAGGTGCATAGCTTGCGGCCACAAACGTGCAAAACGCGCCTCGTCGGATAAATATCCGGCAGCGGTGATGTAGTTGATCAAGGCATCAAACCAGACGTAAGCCACGTAACTAGGGTCGAAGGGCAACGGGATGCCCCAACTCAGACGCTCCACCGAACGCGAGATACACAAATCACCTAACGGCTGGCGTAAGAAGCCCAACACTTCATTGCGACGTGTCTCAGGTTGGATATAAGCGGGATGCGTAGTGATATACTCGATCAACCAATCCTGATACGCGCTCATCCTAAAGAAATAGTTCGGCTCTACAAGCCGCTCGACCGGACGCCCGCAGTCCGGGCAGTTGCCGTCAACCAGGTCTTTCTCGGTCCAAAAGCGTTCATCGTGGACGCAATACCATCCCTCGTAACTCCCGAGATAGATTTCACCTTTATCCCACAGCCTTTGTAAGATCGTCGTCACAACACGTTTGTGGCGAGGCTGTGTGGTGCGAATGAAATCATCATTGGAGATATGCAAATACTCCCAGGCACGTTGAAATCGTAACATCGTTTCATCGGCTTGAGCTTGAGGCGGCACACCACGTTTCTGTGCCGCATCTTGCACCTTCTG
>JAFGSL010000732.1 GCA_016934645.1 Anaerolineae bacterium | reverse complement strand
TCCAACACAGCCTGAAACTCCGCCCGCACGGTGGTGAAAATCTTGGCCCCGATGTTGAAAACCGTGTTTGCCACCTCACGATCCGCACACGCAACCAGGTCGATAGCCGTGCACAAGTCCTCCACGTCCAGGAGTTGGTAATGATTGTCCCCGCGTCCCAACATGGGGAAATGTTTTCCCTCAGCAGACCACTCGTAGAGCAAAGAAAACACACCCAACCGTTCCGGGCCGACAAAAGACTTGGGGCGCAGGATAGGAATGCACATCCCCCGCGCCTTGTACTCACGACAGACGGCTTCGGCTTGCACCTTTGTCTCGCCATAAGGACCAACGCCATCCAGTACATCGTCCTCAAGCAGGGGATGATGATCAGGAATACCGTAGACCGCAGTCGTGGAGATGTGAATCACCCGCGCAATCCCGCGCCGATATGCTGCCTCCAAAACAGCGCGTGTACCGCCGATATTGGTCGTGTAGATATCTTCGTGCGGATAAAGTGGCAAGGCCGCTGCTGCATGCACAACGCTGTCACAGTTTTGCATCGCACGCGCTACAGCGCCCGGATCGCGGATGTCTCCCTGAATGACCTGCACCCGATCGATCACATCGGGGTATGTGAAATCGGCGATGTCCAATGAAGTAACAGTATGCCCTTGACGGAGCAGATGGCGGATCAAGTTAATACCCAAAAAACCCGCTCCGCCGGTAATGAGATAGTGCTGTGGCGACAGTTGACGATGATCCATTAGCTCTCCTAAGAACCTAACCCGGATAAACCAGAACAAAAAAGGTTTCTGCAGCCCGTCTTGTTGCCTGTTGAGCAAGAATCTGGGTGGTTAGGCCGTAGCCGTCATTCTATCCACAGTGTAGGCTATGTCAAGATCACAGGTATAGGCAGGAGAAGATGACAAGTAGGTCGTGCCGGAGGGGACAAAGCGATCCGCCGGCGGATGCTGGACATGGGGCTGGTCAACGGCGCGGAGATTCAGGTCAAGCGCGTCGCGCCACTCGGCGACCCCATTGAGTTCGAGGTGCGCGGCCACAGCCTCTCGCTGCGTAAGTCGGAAACGCACGCGATTCACGTCGAAACCGCCTGAGGTGCGCCCGATGATGCCTTTAGCGATAGCCCACCCCGGCGAAAACCTGAAACTCGTCGCCTTGCACGGCGGGCAAACCGTCCGCAAACGGCTGGCCGATTTGGGCCTGACCCTCGATATGCCGCTGCGCGTGGTGCAGGGCAACGGTCACGGCCCGTTCATCATCACCGTAAAAGATACCCGCCTCGCCATCGGGCGCGGCATGGCGCACCACATTATGGTGGAAGCGTGCGAGTAGCGAGTAGCGAGTGGCGAATTACGAATTACGAATTACGAGTCACGACCAGAAAAAGAAAACCTGACCGATCTGATACTCGCCGTCCGCGACGACTTCGAAGCCACCAGCAACGGTCACGGCGCGCTGGCCGCGCTCGCGTACATGCTCTTCGTGCTGCTCTACACGCCGTGTATGGTCGCCATCGCCGCCGAGCGGCAGGAATTGGGCGCGAAGTGGGTGTGGGTGAGCATCATCGGGCAACTCGTGTTGGCCTGGCTGGTTGCCGTGGCCGTCTTCCAGAACAACGTGTTACTCGAGTTGGGATGATGCAAGGAGCAAATTATGTGCTATAAAGGAGCATTGGATGTTAAAGAACGTGATGAACAAGTTACCTTATCGTCACCGTTTCACGGATTTTACGGACGCCCTGATCCCAGTCTATAACTGGGGATTCAGGGTGCTTGGCGGTCGTAGTCACGAAGCGTTCCGCCAACACATCGTCGAACTGGCTGCATTGGCCGGTGACGAGCATGTCCTGGATGCCGGTTGTGGTACAGGGTTGATGGCGTTGCGCATCGCGGCGCACCATCCAGGGTGTGCAGTGCACGGCATCGATATTTCTCAGAAAATGATCGCAGTGGCGCGCCGGAGTGCAGCAGCGCAAGGAGCAACGATTGGCTTTCGCGTTGGCTCGATCACCGCGTTGCCGTATCCCGAAGAGGCGTTCGATATGGCGCTCACGAGCATCATGTACCATCACCTTGATCTAGCGGAGAAATGGCAGTCTGTGACCGAAATCGCGCGCGTTCTCAAACCCGGCGGGCGCTACGTTTCGGCTGAGTTCGGGCCGCGCGCCACGAACGCCCTCCAACGTCGCCTGGCCAAAGGTGAGTACACGCTCTGCCCCTGCCACCTGACGGAGGCGGGCCTGACCGTCACCCACGAAGAAGTGGGGGTGCTGGCCCTGTGGAAAAAGGTGGTCTTCCGGGTAGCGGTCAAATAGAGGGCGGTGATATCATGGGACAAACGGCATATTACGTATCACAAAAGTATAAATTGCTTAAAGAAGCGGACAAAGCTAAACGCACACTGAAGTTTTGTCAGTAGATTAAACCGATTGAGCAGATTGCCCTTTGTGGGCCAGCCAAAAAATCTGCTCAATTTGCTGATAAGAGCAGAGAACGAACCTATCTATGGAGGCATGCAATGAAAAAGTGTAACGGGCTATGGCTACCGGCTGCGTTCGGCGGTCTTTTGTTTTTCTAGCTATTTGTCATGAAGTTTATCGTGCGGTTTGTGAAGAAAGGCGACGGTATGCCTTGCCCGTTCGCCTTGAGCTGGATTGTGGACAACCCCATTCGCCGTTGGGAAGTGCGGCACGCGCTTACCCGCGCCGGGCTGCGCGCCGGCGAGACGGTGCTGGAACTTGGCCCCGGGCCGGGCGCATTCACGCTGGAGGCGGTGCAGCGCGTGGGGCCGGATGGCAAAGTCATCGCCGTGGACATCCAGCCGGAGATGATCGCGCAGGTGCAGGCGCGTGTGCAGGCCGCCGGCGCGACCAACGTGGAAACCCACCGGGCAGTACGGGAACTGGTGGTGCTACACACTCAACTTCCGCAAGCCCGCTACAAGCAATCCAGCAGCATAACTTGTGAATCGAGCAATTCTATGTATGATAACGTTCGGATGCCAATTTTACATTCCACAAACGGGAGGTAGCACGATGACTTCCAACGTATGGCTTGCTCTGGGACTGACGCTCGCCGCCGGCCTGGCGACCGGCATCGGCAGCATCTTCGCGTTCCTGACCCAACGCACCAACTATCGCTTTCTATCGATAGCCACCGGCTTTTCCGCCGGCGTAATGCTCTACGTCTCGTTCATCGAAATTTTCTTCAAAGGCAGCAAGGAACTGCTCGTCGCTTACGGCGCACCGCTCGGCGACTGGGTCAACGTCGGCGCATTCTTCGCCGGCATCCTCTTCATCGGGCTGATCGACAACCTCATCCCGGAGAAACAGAACCCGCACGAAGTTCATTCCGCCAAAGAAACCGCCCAACTCCACGCTACACCCGCAACAGCGCAGTGCGCAGAACCGTCCCCGGAGCAATCTGAAGATGAGAAAAACGGCGATTTGATGCGCACCGGACTTTTCACCGCGTTGGCAATCGGCATCCACAACTTCCCGGAGGGGCTGGCGACGTTCCTGGCGGCATTGCAGGACCCCGCCCTCGGCGTCGCCATCGCCATCGCCATTGCCCTACACAACGTTCCCGAAGGCATCAGCGTCGCCGTGCCGATCTTTTACGCTACCGGCGACCGCCGCAAAGCCTTCATCTACTCAGTGCTGAGTGGCCTTTCTGAACCGGTTGGGGCGCTGGTCGCTTATGCTGCATTGCGCCTGTTTGTCGGTGGCCCTTCGGGCGTCATCCCGCCGCAGCTTATGGGTATGCTTTTTGCCGCCATCGCCGGGATTATGGTTTACATCAGCGTCGATGAACTGTTGCCCACCAGTCGCGCCTACGGGAAAGGGCACGACAGCATCTATGGATTGGTTGCAGGGATGGCTGTGATGGCGATCAGCCTGCTGATGATGTAGTGAGCAGAAAAAAGGTCAAAAGTCAGGTTGACATTCATCGCACCTCAATCTATACTCCCTGTACAATCGTCACAGAAAGGAGAGTTGACTTGAGTCCTAGCGAGAAGCCTGAGACAAGACGCGCTGTCTTTCTTTCAACCCCATCTCTGTGGGAACATGGCCATGGCAAAAACCACCCCCTCAAGCCGGAACGACTACGGCGCACGTTCGAGTTGTTAGAAGAATACGGCGCGTTCGCCGCCCCTAATGTGCAGGTGATCGCGCCACCGCCCGCGACCGAAGATGAACTGGCCCTCGTCCACTCGCAGAACTACATCGAAGTGGTACGCATCTTGAGCGAAGGCGGCGCGTGGACGGAGACCCGCGAATACATCACGCCGATGCGCTACGGGTTCGGCTCCGGCGACAATCCGATTTTTCCAGATATGTTCGAAGTAGAGAGCCTGAAGACCGGCAGTTCGTTGACCGGCGCGAAGCTGTTGGTCAACGGCGAGTGCGATGTCGCGTTCAGTTACAGCGGCGGGATGCACCACGCGATGGCAAGC
>JAFGSL010000117.1 GCA_016934645.1 Anaerolineae bacterium | reverse complement strand
GGACTTCAGTCGTTATGCGATGCAATATCGCGAGGCTTTGCTGAACGACGTGATCCCGTTTTGGGAACGGCACTCTCTTGACCGCGAATGTGGCGGCTATTTCACCTGCCTGGAACGCGATGGCAGCGTGTTCGACACCGACAAATTCGTCTGGCTCCAGGCGCGGCAGGTGTGGACGTTTGCGATGCTCTACAACCGTCTGGAAAATCGCGCAATGTGGTTGGAGATTGCGAAACACGGCGCGGACTTCCTGCGTGCCCACGGCATAGACACCGCCGGGAACTGGTACTTCGCCCTTGACCGCGCCGGGCATCCGCTGGTGCAGCCCTATAGCATCTTCTCGGACTGTTTCGCGGCGATGGCGTTTGGACAACTGGCGCTGGCGACTGGCGACCAGGCCGACGCCGACCTGGCGCTGCACACGTATCACACCATCCTTCGTCGCCAGGACAATCCCAAGGGCCAGTACGAAAAGCGCGTGCCCGACGCACGCCTGCTCAAGAGCTTCGCGCTGCCGATGATCCTGTGTAACCTCACGCTTGAACTGGAAGCGCTGCTCCCACCCGACGAGGTGACGCGCACCATCGACACGTGCGTCCACGAGGTGATGGATGTGTTCCTCGACGCCGAAACGGGCCTGATTTTCGAGAATGTTGCGCCCGATGGCAGCCACGTGGACAGTTTCGAGGGCCGGCTGCTCAATCCCGGTCACGGGCTGGAAGCGATGTGGTTTATCATTGATATTGGTAGACGTAGACGGCAGACGGTAGACGGTAGACAGGGGGCGGAAGCACTGGTTGACCGGGCAACGGAGACGATGCTGCGGATTCTGGAGTTTGGGTGGGATGAGGAATACGGTGGTATCTTTTACTTTATGGACGCGCAGGGACATCCGCCGCAGCAGTTGGAGTGGGATCAAAAGCTGTGGTGGGTGCATCTGGAGGCGCTCGTCGCGCTGGCGATGGCCTACCGCGAGACCCGTCGTGCCGACGTGGGGACGTGGTATGAGAAGATTCACGCCTACGCCTGGACGCACTTCCCCGACCCGGACTATGGTGAGTGGTACGGCTATCTCAACCGGCGCGGCGAGGTGCTGCTGCCGCTCAAAGGCGGCAAGTGGAAGGGCTGTTTCCATGTCCCCCGCGCGCTTTTCCGCTGCTGGCAGGAGTTCGAGAGGCTACCGACCACGAATGGTTAACGAACAAACCAATGATTGATACGCTTTCTCGTATGACTCACGACTTGCGCGCACTCGGCGTGCGCGAAGGCGGCGTGCTGCTCGTTCATAGTTCGCTCCGCGCGCTTGGCTACGTCGATGACGGCCCCGAAACAGCGATCCAGGCGCTACTCGCTGCGCTCGGTCCAGAAGGTACGTTGCTGATGCCCGCGTTGAGCTACGAACACGTCACCCGCCGCTCGCCCACCTTCGACGTGCGTCACACGCCCTCTAACGTTGGTGCGATCCCGGAATATTTCCGCACGCGACCGGGGACGCGCCGCAGCGTGCATCCCACCCATTCCGTCTGCACCGTTGGCCCCAGGACGGGTGAACTGCTGGACGATCATCCCCTGGATGACACGCCCTGCGGCCCGCACTCGCCGTTTCACAAGCTGCGGGACATGGGCGGCCAATTGCTCATGCTCGGCTGTGGCCTGTATGCAAACACCTCGATGCACGCCATCGAAGAACTGGTCGAACCGCCTTATCTTTACGCTGACTCAATCACCTACCGGCTAATCCACGCCGACGGTCACGCGACAACGAAGACTTACCGCCCCCACAGCTTTCGTTATCACGAGCAACGCTACGACCGCCTCGCCGACGTGCTCGGTGAACCGGCACTGCATCGTGGGCGCGTCCTCGCCGCCGATGTTTACTTGATCGACGTTCTGGCTATGTGGGATGCTGTACTTGCGGCGCTACGGCGCGATCCATTCTGTTTCGTAGATGTGCATACTTGATCAGTTGGGGGGATGTGGATTTAGCTTTGCAATCTTGGTGTCTTGCACTACAATCACTTTTGGTTTTATTCATCAGGGATATGACACGTGCAGAGAGGCATACCTATGAGCGCAAATAAGAGTTCATTATCACAGGCACGATCCTACCAGGAGACGGGAGCGTTTTTGGACACCCATGATGTGACCGAGTTTTGGGATGCTACGGAACCGGTAGAATTCGAGGTAGATAATCATATCGATGCACATATCAGACACTTGATCGCCAGCGCCGTGACCGAGGTTGATCCGCGCCAGATTGCCATTTACCGCCGGCTGACCCCCGCACACCGCATCCGGCAACTGGCACATCTTTCCGATTGGCTGCGGCAGGCTAATTTACGGCGCCAACATAGGCAGATCCATAACCAATGAGCGACCAAGTAGCGCCTCCTCCTTTTCTGGGTCTAGTTGACTTTGCGCGCCTGGTCCTTGACGCTTTGGAAGCAGTTGGTGTGGATTATATGTTGGGTGGCGCGCTGGCCGTAGCCGTTTGGGCCGAAGCCCGTTCGACTCAAGATGTTGACCTTGTCGTCAGTATCCCGCTTGAGCAGATGCAGCGCCTTTCCGAAGAACTAGAAAAGCGTGAGATGTTGGTCCCCGTTGACATTATTTTGGATACATTTCTGGAAAATCGTGCTGATTTGCCCATTAATGCCATCCATCTTCATGCAGGGTACAAAGCTGAACTTTTCCTTCTCCGTTCGGGTGACGAGCTTCGTACCGCTGCTTTTTCACGGCGTCGTTTGGTGGATTTAGGGCCGCCCCTGGGCGAAGTCTATGTCCATGCACCCGAAGATCTGATCCTCGATAAACTCCTGTACTTTCGATTGAGCCAACAATCCAAACACATTCGTGATATCGCCAGCATAGTGCTGTCTCTGGGTGACACACTGGAGCGTGCTTACATTGACACCTGGGTACAACGTCTTGGATTGACTGTGGTATGGGAAGAAATACAACAGCAGATGCAAATCCATTAATCCTCTCGTTCCCCTATTCGCTGATTCTTACATTCGCTCATTCTCATCTCTTGGAGGTCTTCTATGACACAAAAAGTTCGTATGACCCTGATCGGTTGCGGTGGCATGGCGCGACACCACCTGCGCAACATCCTGCTGCAAAGTGCCACCACAGAGATTGTGGCGCTGTGTGAACCGTCGCCTGAAGCGCTGGCAGCGACGGCGGAGATTTTCACGCTCAACGACGTACCCGCCCCGCCCAATGAACCGGATTTGGACAGGCTGCTGGCGACTTACGCTCTCGACGCGGTCTTCATCATCACGCCGCACGCCTACCACCACGACCAGGCCGTGGCGTGCCTGGAAGCCGGGGTGGACGTGCTGCTCGAAAAGCCGATGGTGATGAACGCCGCCGAGGCGCGCAGCCTCATCGAGACGCGCGACCGCACCGGGCGCTTGCTCGTGGTGGCGTTCAACGGCAGCCTCTCGCCGGAAATCCGTGAGGCGGTGCGACTGCTGCGTTCCGGCGAGTTGGGTACACTGCTCAGCATCAGCGGGACGATCTGGCAGCGTTGGGGGCCGGGGACGGCGGGCAAGTGGCGGCAGGTCCCGGAGATTGCCGGCGGCGGCTTTATGTTCGACACGGGCGCGCACCTGCTCAACACCGTCGCCGACCTGGCGGGCGAGGAATTCGTCGATGTGGCGGCGTGGACCGACAACTTCGGACGTCCCGTGGAGACGCTCTCCGTCGTCATCGGGCGGCTGGCCTCCGGTGCGCTCGTCACGCTGCACGGCTGCGGGGAGACGGTGCGCTCGTGTTCATCGGACATCCGCGTTTTCTGCACCGACGCGATTCTGCATACCGGCGCGTGGGGCGCGTTCCTCGAGGTGCAGCGTCAGGGGGAGGATGCGCTGACGCCGGTGGAAGTGCCGCCGTCGCTCGGCGCGTGGGAGCAGTTCCTCGCCGTGCGCAACGGCGATTTCCCCAATCCAAGCCCGCCGGAAGTGGGCCTGCGCATGGCGCGC
>JAFGSL010000731.1 GCA_016934645.1 Anaerolineae bacterium | reverse complement strand
GTGGCTGGTGGATTGGTTGTTTGTGCGCGGCGTCAACCTGCTCTACCCGCACGCCTTCTTCTACTCGATCCGCGGCCCGCGCAAGGACGAGCGCCCGCCCGACGTCGGCCCCAACAGCCCGTGGTGGGACGACTACAAACCGTTTGCCGATTACGTCCGGCGGATGAGCTGGCTTAACACGGACAGCGCGAGCGACACCCCCGAGCACGTGTGCCACATCGCCATCCTGACCGAGTCCATCGATCTGCCCTGGGCGGCGGCCAAAATCTGCTTCCAGCACCAGCACGACTTCAACTACCTTGAGTTGCGCCATCTGTGGGAAGATGCGGAGGTTACAGCAGACGGTATCCACATCGCCGGGATGCACTACAAAGCTGCAATTCTCGATGGCCTGACCGCCATCCCCGAAGAAGCCAAACCGGCGCTGCAAACCCTCGCCGGTGCCGGACGGCTAATCCAATGGGGGAAAAATCACGCGAGTTACCAACTCGCGCCACAAACATCCGTCAAATCCGCTCAATCCGTTGAGGATTTCCTGGCGGCGATAGATCGCCTCATTCCACCCGATTTGGTGGCGACGCCGCCCGCGCCGGATTTGCGCTACCGCCACGTGATTAAGGAAGGATCACATTACTACATTCTCGTCAACGAAGGATTGACACCGCTACACACAACGCTCACCATCTCCGCCGAAGGTCGCACAACATGGATCGATCCGCTGGAACTGACAGAGACCGAAGCTGCCGAACCGCTCGACCTGATACTAGAGCCATACACGCTGCGCATTTTACGAATTACGAATAGCGAATAACGAATTATGCGGGCGCCCATCCTGCTTGAAGTCAAAGACCTGCACACGCACTTTCCGCTTTCCGGAGGGCTGGTGCGGGCGGTGGACGGCGCCAGTCTCAACATCCATCGCGGCGAAACGGTGGGACTGGTAGGCGAGAGCGGCTGCGGCAAGTCCGTGCTGGCGCGTTCGATCCTCCGCATCGTGCCGTCGCCGGGAACCATCGCGGGCGGGCAAATCTTCTACCACCGTCCGGTGGGCAGCCTGTCCGAGACGGTGGACCTGACCACGCTCGATCCTGACGATGCCATGCTGCGCTTCATTCGCGGCCTGGAAATCGCGATGATCTTCCAGGAGCCATCGTCGTCCCTCAACCCAGTATACACCATCGGGAAGCACATCGTCGAGGCGATCCAGATGCACCAGCCGGTCTCGAAGCAGCAGGCGTTCCAACAAGCCATCGAGATGTTGGGCAAAGTGGGGATGCCCACCCCGTCGCGCACAGTGCACCGCTATCCGCACCAACTGAGCGGCGGGATGTGCCAACGCGCGATGATCGCCCTGGCGCTCTCCTGCTATCCGAGCTTGCTCATCGCCGACGAACCGACAACCGCGCTCGACGTCACCACCGAGGCGCAAATCCTCCAGTTGATGCTCGACCTCCAGCACGAATTCGGTATGGCGATCCTCTTCATCACGCATAACCTGGGCCTTATCGCGCAAATGACGGAGCGCGTCCTGGTGATGTACCTGGGCCGGGTGGTCGAGGAGGCCGACGTGGACACACTGTTCTACAATCCCAAACACCCCTACACACAGGCGCTCCTGCGCTCCATCCCGCGTTTGGGGCCGCGAGACCGGAACGCGCGCCTTTACTCCATCCGCGGCACCGTGCCAGAACCGTACGAGACGCCGTCCGGCTGCCCGTTCCACCCCCGCTGCGAGCAGATGCGGCCCGGCGTCTGCGATCAACAGGAGCCGCCGTGGGTGACGATTGTGACGGGACACAGGGTGAGGTGCGTGCTGTATACTTAACCGAGGGGTGTACATAAGTGAGTTGACATAGTCAGCGGGATACCATACCGTCGATTTTCTGCAATCATACAGGAGGTGAATAGATGTATCTGCATCTGCAAACACCCACCCAAACTGATTATGCCAATGTGTCAACAATTGCGCGCCCCTTCTATCAAACAGATATTTATACAGCACTTCGAATCACTATGGGTAAGTAAATGTTATAGCTGGTTCCACCGAGAGCGAATTTGCTAAAATGACAGATCGGTACATGGAGCATGTCATTCGTCACATCACGGACGTATGCTCCACAGGCAGCGTCTTCCCAATCACTGCCGTTCCACCAGAACAAGCGTAGCGTATCCTCAGTGAGAACCCCGGTGGCTTCAGCATTGTAATGAAGCGTGATGGTGATCGGGTTGTTCAAATGTGGTTCCAGGATCAGGCTACCGCTGTCGGCATTAAAAGCCTCGATCTCGAAAGACAAATCACCCAGGCGGAATCCAGTGGGCGTTCCGTAGGTTGGAATGTCAGGCGTGACGACGAGGTCGGTGGCTTGCGCGACGCTCCCGGCCGGCAGAGAGATGGTGGTCGTCGTGCCAAGGGTGCTGCTGAAACTCACGGATTGCTCGACTTCGGGTATGATGGTTTCGACAGTTGGGACTGGCCCTTTGGAGAGCGCATAGTAGTAAGACCCCATCGCCATATTGGTATAATATCCCCGTACCTCAGCTCGTACGTAGCGTCTTTCCATTCCCTGTGCCAGAAAGATATCGGTCGCACTCAGGTAAGTGGTGTTTTGGATGTCTTCATAGCAAATCCGGGCGGCATCACCCACGAGTTGCAAGCAGGTATTGGTTTTTGTCTGGTAAATTGTCTGCTGATCGTCAGGCAATCTCTGGCGAAACGCATAGGTACCAATGAGATACGGCTGCACCCAGTTGTGAGGATGAGGAATGTCTTGCATCCAACCGCTTATGATTATGGGCGTCCGGCTATACCTGGTGTCATCCAGGTAGTCGGGCCATTCCATCTCGACAACGTTGACGTGAAATTTGGGGTCAAGGGCTTCGATGCCCGCTTTGAGTATTTCGGCGACGGCCTGGCGCGTGGCATTCCCTTGATTATAGGAGAGTGTAAGTGAGAACCCAACAGTAGCCACTTGGCCTCCCCATGCCTGGTTAAACTCTTGCAGCGCCAGCGTAGGATTGTGGAAGTAGGTGGTTTGTGTATCCGTGTAGCCCAATACCCCCTTGATGATCGGGCCGCGTCGTTGAATGGCCTCCCCATCGAATACCTCTGCGATGTACTGATCCCAGTCAAAGGCATAATTGAAGGCTTTGCGGACATGTATATCGTTGAAGAAATCTGACGGAATGCCATTGCCATCCAGTGTGCCGCTGCCGATATAGTTCCGCGGCCCGTCGGAAGAGATATCGTAGACGAAGAAGGCATCAGTGGCTGAGGGAGCGAGGCCACCGGTATACAGTCGCAGGGTACCCGTAGGACTTTGTCGGGAAGCGACGAGACCGTCCGGCTGATCATAAGACAGCAGTACATGCTCGTCTAGTCGGTCCCAGTCGGCACTATATACGCTCGCCAAATCGGCGTCGCCACTGAGCAACATATCAGCGCGTGTGGTGGCCGTATAAACGTTCGTGATGATCACTTGCTCCAACGCGGCTGGGCCAGAAGGTCCACCAGACCACATCGGTGTCTGCCGCCAATAGTAGGAGTTGCGAGTCAACACAACCTCTTCTCCTGAGGTCCAACGGTCCAACATAAAAGGCCCGGTGCCGTTCGCAACGGTGCGCAGCGGGGTATTCTCCGAGGTGACGCCATAGTAATCTTGCCACGTGGCGCAGTCGCCATCCCACGTGCCCTGCGCGATGGCCCATTCCTTGTCAATGACCGAACCCCACGATCCAACCAGGGTGCTCAGGAGCGGGCTCCACGGTTGGGCTAGGTGGAAGGTGACGGTCCCACTAATCTCGTTGGCCACGATGGCATTCGTGACGTTGATGCAGGCCGCCATCAGCAGCTCAGGGTCGGCCGCTTGCAGGGCCTCGGGATTGTCGTCTAGCGCACCAGTGGGGTCCACCAACTCGGCGACATCGTAGATGCCGGTACCGAAGAGCGGTTCGGTGAAGAGCCATTGGGGCGACCAAGTACCGCCCTGGAGCAGGTTCCGCTGGAAGGTGTAGGCAACGTCCTCCGGCGTCAAGTCGTTGCCGTTGTGAAATATTACCCCCGAACGAATATCGAAAGTGTACGTCTGTCCATCCGGGGAGATCGTCCAGCCGGTAGCCAATACAGGAATGAATTCGTCGGTCTTCTCCCTGTTCAACGTAATCAGGGGATCGTAGATTTGCTGTATGATGTGGTCGCCGATGTTTTCATAGTTCCAGGCCGGATCCAGGGTGTCAGGATCACTTGGAATAGCGTCGATCAGCGTGTCGTAGGATATGCTGTTACTCCACACGCGTTCTGACTGTTCAGGTGTTGTCGGAGTTTGAGCAAGGACCTTGACCAAGGGTAAACTAAACAACCCCAATAGGGCGCACAAAACGAAAAGCTTGCGATACATGGTTTTTCCTCCTTTAATGAGTTACTGATAAGAGTCACAATGGTCACACCCCGACCACAGCGGATTCACTCCGGCTTGTCCAGGTCAGAGATAACGCAGTACGAGTGGCAAATAAATCCGATGTCCCGGTGCCAAAAGCGCAAAGTAGCTCAGGTGGCAGATGTCGACCGACAGGCGGTTCTCTGCCGGAACACGTGTATAAGTCGACTGGGGGACACATGTGGTTGCTGCATCTTTCCATACCTCGGCGGTCTCATCCCAGTAATTGAGTGTCAAGGCCGTTTCATCCACCCCAGCCACCAGGCTATCGGAATAGATGAGAGTCACATTGACAGGTGCGGTAAACTGAAATCCCGTCTGTAGTAACGTGCCCCCATAGGCGTTCAAATCGAATGCCAAACCTGCGAAGGTGTCCCCGGCAGGCAGGCCCTGCCAAAGATATGAGACCGGTGTGTACGCCAAAGTCACAGGTTCAGCAACACCTGATTGAGGAATAACGATGGAGATGGCCGTTTCCTGGCTGTCAGTCAAGGTTAGGGTGCTACTGACGCCTGGAGTAACCGGTACCTGATATCCCATCCAGAACTGTTCGGGATATACATTGCCCGGACTGGCAGGCGCCCATGGCCCAAGCACACCGTACTCCAACACATTATTGAAATAGGTCTTACAAACCACAAGCTCAGATTGATCCCCCGTAGCACCGATGACGAAGGGGCCTTCGTCAATGTGTATATTGATCGCATCCCAGACCAACGTATCGCGTGTCTGCAAGTCAGGCTGTTGTAAACCCTGACGGTAGATATCTTGGAGCAGATCAGCCGGACTGCCAGGGGGGGGGTGCCAGCCCTCGGCTCCACCAGTCTGATACCACAAACCTTGCATGGGAAAAGCGCGCGTCCCCTCCCCTCCACCGCGCAATGGGAAGACCCAGTCAGGGTACGTCCACAGATCAAGATCCGAGGCCTGAGCCGTGCGCAACATGTACAGCCCATGGTTTCCCCTGATATCACCTTGGGGATCACTTATGACGTCGTTGATGACAACCCTGACGCCCACCGCTTCAAGGTTTTGACGGAAAATCTCTACGGCTTGCGCATTGATCTCCGCTCCTCCCCAGTCGTTCAGATCTACGGTCAATGTAAAGGATTTACCGCTGGGCAAATCGCGCCAGCTATCGCTGTTGGTATCCATAAAACCAATCCCATCCCACAAGGAAGTCGCCACAGTCGGGCTATAGGTCTTGTAAGAATTCGCCCATGAGTCTAGCAAAGCTTGCCCAGTGGGGCTGACGAAATGGGGAGATTGCGGACTGATGGTAAACTGTTTGATCTCTCCCACACCAGCCCAGACCTCATCCAGGATACGTTGGCGATGTAAGGCATGGGATAAACCCTGCCGAAAGAATTTATTGCGCAACAGTTCGCGGATTTCTACATCAATCTCAGCTTCAGTAACGGGATCGTAATCCAGGTCACGGTGATAATCTTGATTCACTATAAAGCCCGGCCAAGCGCCAGTCCCAGCCATCCAACCAGGAACAAGACGATAATCGCCAGACGATGCATTTGCCAACAGAAGCGCCCGCTGGCTGGCATCGGAGATGCCGCGGAAGGTACAATCGTAATGTCCCTGCGCTGCCTGTTGCGCGCGAACATCCGCATCCGGCTCCAAATTCACATGAATGTAATCAATATAGGGCAGTTGTCTGCCCTCTGAGTCAACTTTCCAGTAGTAGGGATTGCGCTCGAACAACCACGATTGGCCTGGCAAGTATTCGTTAAGACACCAGGCCATGAGACAGGGATAGCCAGGGGTCGCAAACCAGTCATCCATTGCTTCAAGTTCTGCGTATCCAACAGTACCTGCCTGACCGTCGTAGTCAGGATGCCACTGTTTGAGGAAGTGCGCTGGCTTCATCAATGCTTCCCACTCCCAGTAACCCTGAGCCAGCACATATGGCATAATATACTGAGCCGTATCGAACTGCAACGCCCAGGTGGTGGTGCTAGGGAATGTCATTGTAATGGCGGTGCCATCACTGTTACGCGCCCACCATGGTACCTGGGTTTTGCTACATTCGGGATTTAGCGCCATGTCTTCCCACCAGAATTGCAGATCGGCAGTGGTGAAGGGAGCACCATCCGACCATTTGATACCGCTACGGAAGGTGAAGGTGATGATTTTCCCATCAGCGGACCATAGAGGCATCTCGGTTAACAATCCCTCTTCATAGCCGCTGTAATCCGCTCTCCAACGCACGGGCGGATCATAGAGAATCAGCTTGATGTTGCCGGCACCCTCCCACCACGTTACGGTATGCCAGGTAGCCCCATATAGGCCTGATGTGTCCGTAGGTGTGATAACCAGCATGTCATCCGGCAAACGTTCGGCTACCGGAGGCAACTGTCCGGCAGCGACTCGCGCAGCGAGCATAGGCGCTTCCTGATAGAAGGGAAAGACAGATGGACTAGACACTGACCTATCGGAGATTTCGGCCGCAAATAGTATGCCCAATGAGAAGAAGAGCAACAATACGACGCTAATTATGACACCCCCCACGATCCTGATTCGCATGCTACACCTCCTTATACTCACTATCGTCGCCAAACTAGTTGCGCAGCACCAGGGGCAAGAACACCGAGAATCGCGGCTCTGCGAGACTCACCCCCATGCTGCCGAAACGACTCAAGCCGGTCAACCAGGCCGTCAGGACATTGTTCTCTGTATCCAGTGTTTGACCCTCGCCGAGGCGCGTCCCGATTTCTTCCCAGACGCACAGCAAGGATGTTTCCGGGCCGCTGCACACGTAGCGGTAGAGTAACAGTGTGGATTCGTCAATGCCAGCGATGTCTGCGTCAGTATAGGTGACCGTCACGGTGATTGGGCCGCTGATCGCATCTCCGGCCAGAAGCACCGAGTCGCGGTAGGCGGTGAGTTCAAAGGTCATTCCCGCAAAAGTCATGTCGGGCAGGGCTGGCGAGGGTGCTTCTACCTGGGCATAGACCAACTCGACTGTCTCGGTTATCGCGCCGGATGGAATCTGCACCGCTGTCGTGCTGCCAGTAGGGCTGGTATAGACCAACGTGGCTTGCTGACCGGGCTCCAGGTAGGTCTGTGCCAGTGAGGGGTACAACGTCCCATCCAGTAGCATCATGATGACAAAGGAGTCGTTATACGGACTGTTCTTGTATATGGGATCGTCGTCGGGCGGCCAACCGACAACCCGTTCGCCCACACCGATCGGGTTGTTGCCATAGCGTTCCCACAGTGGAATCTTGGGCAGCTCATAGTTGAACACCCAGGCAAGATCGTAGACGCGCTGCTTCTGTGATTCCAGATCCAGGCCTTTGGGACAATCCAGGATCATCTGCTCAATATCAATCTGAACGCTGTCTGTGACCACACGCTGTAACGCGTAGCTGATGCCAGGCAGACCTGGATCTCCGTCCGACATAGCCGCGCTGTTGTGGGTGAAAAAGGCTGTGCGGAACGACTCGTATGGGTGCGGGTTGGCCATTCCCCACCCACGGATGGCCATCTGGAACTGGCCAGTGTCCACCTGAACCGGATGATCCGCATAGAAGACCCCCTGGAGCGTCACCGAGATGCCGAAGGTCGCGAGCTGCTGCGCCACGTCGTGGGCAGCGCCAGCCCAATCCCCATACTCGGCGGGATAGGTCAAGGTGTAGACCATGGGTTGGCCCAAATCGGTGAGCCAGATCCCGTTGGTGACCGACCGCGTAAAGCTGAGACTTGAGAGAAGGGCGGCAGCCTGAGTTGGAGCATACGCATAATGTTCCATCTCGTCTAGCTGCGTACTGGTTAACCAAGCGCCGATGATGTTATCGCTGACCCCGGTCATAGAGTTCTGACGCTTTGCTGAGTGGCCAAGCGAGGCAGCAGCGGTCTGGTTCATGTCGATGGCGTAGGCCAACGCCTGCCGGACCTCCGCCAATTCAAAGGGGTGGATGGCCATGTTGACCAACAGGGCCGCCCCGGAGAAGACTGGCGGGCGCAGGATTCGGATCCCGGCATCGCGGAAGGCTTGCTCGGTTGCTGGCGAGAACCCGTGGGTCGCATAGTCGATCTCCTGGGCGAGGACGAGCGGCTCGATGACCGGCGTCTCTCCATTGTAGAGTCGGACACAATCGAATTTGACCAAGGAGGCCCACGCGGAGGTCACGACTTTGTGCATGGTCAGAAAATTCTCGCCCACATCTTCCAACGCGATGTTGTACGGCCCGGTGACCACGCGTTCCACGGGCCGGAAGGCCTGCAATTCGGCCAGCAGATCGATCCACTCCTGGTCCGCCGGGGTTTTACCGGCATCGAAGAGCGCCTGGGCCTGCTCCGCCAGGCCACCATAGACCGAGGCGGGTGAGATATACTCGCGCAAGACCGCGCGGATCACGGTCGCGGCAGGCTCCGCCATGATAAACTCGACGGTCTGGCTGTCGGTGGCAACGACATCCGACAAGTACACCCAAACGCTGGCGCTCAGCAAGCGACGGAGCCTGAAGTGAGAGACTACGTCGTGCGTCCCAAAATCACTGCCGTCACTCCATTTGACCCCGGTACGCAGGTGAACGACGAGCCTGTCAGGGGAAACGATTTCGTAGTTATCCCCCAAGATGGGGACGTACTCCCCATCAGCCCACCTATAATAGAACAGAGGCAGCTCCATTAGCCCTTGATAGATACCAGAGGCGAGGTACCCCGGTGCAAAAACGTTCAGATGGCCATCAGGCGGGACCAAATAGGGGTAGGCGCCCGCGAAGCATGGGCCGGTTACGCTTATGGATGAGGCGCTGCGGACTGACATGAGGGAATCGGCCTCCCGTACCACGTCGTTTTCCGCTGCCATTGAGCTGACAGAGCCATAGTTCAACACCCACAGCAGTATGGTACCACACACGGCCAACGCAAGGGCAAGGCTCAGCCAGGTCGCCGGTCGAGCACGGACACCGTGACCGTTCGTGTATAGTTTTACCATTATGTCCTCCTATCGTATCTTATCAATAAAACGAGGGAATCACGGCGCAGCCCAAGAATCCCCCAGATGCAGAGCTTGCGCCGTTTGAGCGATCAATT
>JAFGSL010000730.1 GCA_016934645.1 Anaerolineae bacterium | reverse complement strand
GGCGGAGCAGGGCCTTGACTTGAATGTGCAGTTGTTGCAGCATCTCTCGCCGGAATTGCGCGAGGTCTACACCGGGCAGCGTCTCGGGGATAAGATTGACCTGATCGACTGGGAAACCGGCGAGGTGCGGCAGGTTGAGGGCCTGCAATACCTGATCGCCACACGATGCAGTAAAGACCCAGGTTACGTTATGCAAGCGTCAACCTTGCTCGAAGCGATCTTCCGTGCGTTCCTGAGCAATGGCAACCATCCACTTACGCCGCGTGCGTTAGCGCCTTTGGTGGGGCATACGTCTGAGCAAGTGCTGCGGGTGCTTTCGGGCAGAACCGTGCGCAAGGGCTTGCGTCCGGTGCTTGAATAGCCGGTCACGCGGACTATTCCAATAGCCTGCTGAGTGGCTTCTTGCGTGCATCTATTTGCCCCGGTGGCTCAAGTGGACAGAGCAAGTGCCTTCTAAGCACAAGGTTAGAGGTTCGAGTCCTCTCCGGGGTATCGATTTATCGACACATCTCCCGACTTGATCAAGTCGGGAGATGTTTTTGTGAAGCACTGTTTACACCCAGCCGGTATGTGTGCGGGTGCGGTTGTTCTCAACGATGGTTTGTAGCACGGCTTCGCTGTTTACCTCAAACATCTCGCACAGACCCAGGCAGTAGACCATCAAATCGCCCACGGCATCCACCATCTCTTCTTTGTGACTGATGTCAGCCGCGGATCGTTTGTTGCTGTTCTTGTAGGCATGGGCAAGTTCGCCCAACTCCTCGACCATAAGCACGATCTCTTTTCCTACATCGGTCACGTTGAAGTCTCGATTGATTTTGTTCTCATAAATGGCGCGTTGCAATGCCAGTAGATCGATCATTTCTCCTCCAGCGCGAACCATTTGCTTGGTGCAAGGAACGGTTGGTAGGTGTCCAGGTAGTCGAAGATGCTGCCAACGTCGTCTGCAACGTGGTATAGATTATCGAAGGGCTTGGCGAAGCGCTCGCGATAGAGATGGGCGAAGAGCGCAAATAACGGCGCGTAGTAGTCTGCCGTGTTTAACAGAACGATAGGCTTGGTATGGGCTTGCAGTTGGCGCAGCGTGAGGACTTCCAGCAGTTCTTCCAACGTGCCGATACCACCAGGCAGAGCAACGAAGGCGTCGGCACGCGCCTCCATGGTTGCTTTGCGCTCACGTAAATCCTGGGTTATGATGACCTCGTCAGCAGTAGCGTAAGCGATGCCGCGCGCCTGCAAGGCTTGCGGGATCACACCGATGATGCGACCACCGCCAGCGTGGACGGCTCGTGCGAGTTCACCCATCAAACCAAGATCGGCTCCGCCGTAGATGAGTGTGTCACCCCGTGCAGCGATCTGCGCACCCAACGCGCGTGCGGTTTCCATAAAGATCGGCGCGACGGTATCGCTCGACGAACAGTAAACGCAGATGTTTTTCATCACTCATACCTCTAGGCAAGCTTCCGCTGCCAGCCAGAAGAGCTTTTCCCGCACCGAACTGCGACTGACCCAGTCGCGGTGATCCCACGCCTCGCCACCGAGATCGTCACCGCCGTAAAGAAGCTGCCCGAAGGCGACGTCACGGAAGTGGGCCACGGCGAAAAACGCGGCAGACTCCATCTCCACGGTCAAACAACCCTCTTCCCGGCGCAGGCTCACCTTGTCAGGCGTTTCGCGGTAGAAGGCGTCGGTTGTCCACGTTTTCCCCACGACGTAGGGCAGCTTGTGACGTTCGAGTACGCGCTCGATGGCGGCGATGGCTTGTGGGGAAGGATAAGCTTCGCGGGATGGCGGGAGGTAATGGTATGAAACGCCCTCGTCGCGCACCGCTGCATTGGGAACGACGATGTGCCCGACGGCGATCTCGCTGTTCAGTACGCCGGCGCCTCCGCAGGCGATGAACGTACGACAGCCACGCGCGATGGTCTCTTCCAGCAGCCCGGCTGCCAGCGGCGCGCCGATGCCTGGATGGAAGAACGCCACACGGCGCCCGTCCACGTCGATCTCGTAGAGCGGGTGACGGCCTATTTCCGACTGCCCGTCGACGACGTGTTTGGCACGACCCGATTCCACTAGCCTGGTGAGTACGTCCTGAAAGAAACAAATGACGCAGTGTTCGGGGACATCGATACGGGGGATAAGCCGGCTCGGCTCGATGATTGCTTCGCGAGCGGGATCAAATTCCAGAATGGGATACTCCTGGCGCATAATTCACCTGCTTTGATTAGTCTCTGGACAGTGTGGCACAAATCCTTACCCAGTTTATAGCTTCTAGGGGATCGCCAGATCCCCGGCCATACGCAGGAGTCGGGATCTGGCGATCCCCTCTGAGCATAACTCTACCCGGAGAGGAATACCCTCCAGCAATATCAAGGCATTATAATGGAAAGGGGCGACAACGCCAATGCTATGTCATCGAAGGTCTCGCCACGGCGAATCTGTGTCACCTGATCGCCATCAACCAGGTATTCGGCAGGACGCAGTTGCATGTTGTAGCTCGAACTCATCGCGTAACTGTAAGCGCCCGCGTCGTAAACGACCAACCCGGCATCTTCGTGGGGTGTGGGAAGGGTACGCGTTTTGCCGAGGAAGTCAGCGGATTCGCACACGGGCCCGACGACGTCGAAAACGTGCGGTTCGCCGCCCACCGGCTCGATGAAATCGATGTGATGGTACGCGCTGTAGAGGCTGGGGCGGATGAGTGTCGCCATACTGCCATCGGTGACGATGAAGTGTTTGCCGTTATAGCTTTCGTCACCGTTGTGCTTCACACCGATGACGCGGCAAATCAACACACCCGCGTTGCCGACAATGCTGCGCCCTGGTTCGACGATTAACGTGAGGCCATCGGGCAGCAGCCCGCGCAGCGCGTCGATCAACTCGTGTGGTGTGGGCGTCCCGCCCGTGCGCTCGTAGTCGATGCCTAGACCGCCACCCAGGTTCAGGTAGCGCAGGTCGAATCCTTGTTGGCGTATGCTGGTGCTCAGATCGCTCATCAGGATTGCCGCATCGCGGAAGACTTGTATATCCTTGATCGTCGAACCCAGGTGGCAGTGCAGGCCAACCAGACGAAGGAGCCGCGTGCGCTTGAGCCGTTCGAGGAACCACGCGACGCGTTCAGTACGAATGCCGAACTTGGAGTCGCGCATCCCGGTAGCGACATAGGGGTGGACGTCGGGTTGCAAGTCTGGATTGACGCGCAGCAGCACATCTACGGATTTGTCTGTGTTGTGCGCGGCTTGCGCGATGTGTTCCAGATCGAATTCGCTGTCGATGTTGACCATCACACCATGCTGTACCGCGAGGGCTAGCTCATCGCGTTGTTTGCCGTTGCCATTGAGGATCATATCTGCCGGAGGGAATCCAGCACGCAGCGCCAGCCGCAACTCGTTACCGCTCACTAATGTCGCGCCGTAGCCGAGATCGCGCAGGATTTTGAGAAGCGTGAGGTTACCGTTGGCCTTGACCGCGTAGGAGACGCGTGCCGGCAGGTCAGCGAGAGCCGTAGTGTAGGCGGCGACATTTGCTCGAAGTTGCGCGGCGCTGTAGAGGTAGAAAGGGCTGTCTTGAACTGCATTTTGCAGGTCTTTGACGTTGACTTCTTCGCAGTAGAGATAGCGATTACGGATGTGGAAACTCATGACGGTGCTCCTACAAAAAGTAAACCGCGAATCTCGCCAATCTATGCGAACTTTTCATAAGTATTGGCGAAGATTGACGTGATTCGCGGTTAGTATTTTTCGTCTTAACGTTGGCGTTTTGTGGAAAGTATACTACCATTTACGTGGTTGATTGGAGGTTACCACGATGACGCATTCCAGATTCTACACAGCTAAAGGTGATCATGGCGATACGGCGCGACTAGGCGGGGATGCGCGGCTTTCCAAGAGCAGTCCGCTGTTGGAGGCCGTCGGTGCAGTGGATGAGGCCATGTCCGCTATTGGCATGGCGCGCGCGCTCGTAGAAGACGCCGCGCTTAAAGCGACTTTGCGCACTGTGCAGGAACACTTCGTCCAGTTGATGGCGCACCTCTCGGCGATGCCAGGTGCTCGCGAACGGTATACCGGTCCTGGCACAGATGCCCTGGCGTGGTTGGAAGCGCGCATCGCCGATCTTGAAGCAGAGCTGCCACCGTTCCGCGTGTTCGTGCTGCCTGGCGATTCGCTGCCTGGCGCAGCACTACACGTAGCACGCACCGCGGTTCGCCGCGCGGAACGTTGCGTTGTAACGCTCGTCGAGGCCGAACCGGACATCGATGCGCTGCTCCTGGCCTATCTCAACCGGCTTTCTTCGTTGTTGTTCGTCGCAGCTCTGCGCGCGGATCGCTCATATAAATGATAACCATTTCCCTATTCTCAGAATTCTGGTAAAATGATAAATGAGGTTGTCTTATCGCATCTTTAGGATGCGTTGTGTGAACTGAAATAAAGTGTTACACTCCGGATGTGATTCCGGGATCGGCGGAGGAATTTTCCCCGCCAGAGGTTGGTAGGGGCGGATCGTACGCCCTGACGGTAGATACGTCGTAGTTTCGCCGTGGCTAGGATCCCAAGCGGGAAGTGTAGACTTCTCAAGATGCGTTTTTGGGGAATATTGTTGGAGCCGGTAGGCTGAAGAGCACGGATGATCTTGTGAGTCACCCTTGATGTTTTCCGTTGCTTGGAAGCATACCTGTCTCATATTCGCTTAGCCTATCAGGCGGCTATGGCGTTTTCTGCCATAGCCGTTTTTTTTGTTTTTATGGAAGGGCAAATGGCTGGAAGTATCACGGCGCTGGAACCGCAAAAGCATTCCAGGGACCGGGTTAACGTTTATCTGGATGGTGTTTTTGCCTTTGGGTTAGCTACGCTGGTCGCTGCGAGCTTGCGCGTGGGGATGATCCTCACGGATGACGAGATCACAGCGTTGCGTCTTGCTGACGAAGTAGAACGCGCGCGTGACAAGGCGTTGAACTATCTCTCCTACCGTCCACGTAGCGAGGCTGAACTGCAAAGTCACTTGCTGGAAAGTGATTTTGCCGAGACGACGGTTGACGAAGTGTTGCACCGTCTGCAAGAGGTCGGCCTAGTGGATGATGAAGCTTTTGCGCGCTATTGGGTGGACAATCGAGCCCGATTTCGTCCCCGAGGCAAGCGGATGTTGGTGCAGGAACTGCGTCAGAAAGGCGTTGCGTTAGACGTGATTGAAACAGCGTTGGCAGAATACGATGAGGTTGCTGCAGCGCAGCACGTCGCGGAGGAACAGGCTCGTCGTCTGACGCACTTACCCCCCGAGGTTTTTCGCCGCCGTTTCTGGGATCGCCTGATGCGGCGCGGATTCTCGCCGGACATCATCAAAGAAGTTCTCGCTACACAGCCCTTCTTCCAACTTGATACCGAAGAAAGCGAGGAACACTGGACATGGACTGGGTAATTGGGATAGTTTTGTTGCTCCTTGGGTTGGCTGTAGGCGGCTTTATCGGCTACAGAGCGCGCCAGGTAAATTACCAGAAAGAAATGGGTAACCTGGAGGCCATGCGTGCGCGGCTTTTGGAAGAAGCTGAAAAACAGGCGCGGGATACGGTGCTCAATGCTAAGGATGAGGCGCTCAAATTGCGCGTCGATCTTGAAGCGGAGATGGACCGTCGCGGAGAGAAGCTGCGCCGTGAGGAAGAGCGGTTACAATCCCGCCGCGATCAGTTGGATGCCCGGCAGGAACGTATCGACAAGCGTGAGCAATTGCTCAACAAGCGCCAGAGTGCGTTGGACAAACGTTGGAACGAAATGGAGAAGCTGGAGCAGGAGCAGCGCGAGGTGCTGGAGCGTGTGGCGAATCTTTCCTCAGAGGAAGCGCGTGAGGTGCTTCTGGAGCGGGTAGCCGAAGAGACCCGTCAGGATATGGCCCGCGTAATTCGTGAGGAGGAGTTGCGTGCGCACGAGGAGTCCGAACGTCGCGCTCGCGAAATCGTGACCGTGGTCGTGCAGCGTATTGCCACAGAGCAGGTCGCCGAGTTGACAACCAAAACGTTGGAAATCCCCAACGACGAACTCAAAGGCCGCATCATCGGGCGCGGCGGGCGCAACATTCGCGTTTTTGAGCAGAAAGCGGGCGTCGATATTATCGTTGACGACAGCCCTGAAATGATCACCATCTCATCTTTTAACCCCATCTTGCGTGAAGTGGCAGCGCGCGCGATGCACCGCTTGGTCGCTGATGGACGCATTCACCCGGCCCGCATCGAGAAACTGCTGGAAAAGGCCCGTGAAGAGGTTGATCAAATTATGAAAGAGCAGGCCGAGCGCGCGGTCTACGAGGCCGAAGTGCCTACCTTGCATCCTGAGATGATGAAACTCTTGGGGCGTTTGCACTTCCGCACCAGTTATGGGCAGAATCAGTTGGCGCATGCGGTAGAAACCGCGAAACTAGCCAGCCTCCTGGCCGCCGAATTGGGCGCAAACGCTGAGATAGCGCGTTTGGGAGGCCTGCTGCACGACATCGGCAAGGCCGTGGACTTCGAGATCGAGGGTACGCACGCGGCCATCGGCGCTGACCTGGCGACTCGTTATGGCGTGCCGGCGGCGGTCGTCAACACGATTGAAGCGCATCACCATGAGGCCGAGCAGCAGAGCCTCGAAGCCATCATCGTGGAGACCGCCGATGCGATTTCCGGTGCACGGCCCGGAGCGCGGCGTGAGAGTCTTGAGCACTACATCAAGCGCATTCGCGCGTTGGAGGATATTGCGCACTCTTTTAACGGCGTTGAGGAAGCCTACGCGATTCAGGCTGGGCGTGAGATGCGCATTGTTGTCCGACCCGGCGACGTGGATGATCTGGCAGCCCTGCGCCTCTCTCGCGACGTGGCGCGCAAGATTGAGGATACGATGGAATATCCGGGGCAGATAAAAGTCACCGTTATCCGCGAGACGCGGGCGGTGGAGTACGCGAAGTAGGCTCAACGGATTGCATACAAACCTGACAGGTCTTCCGAGACCTGTCAGGTTTGTTTTATCCAGAGCTCGACGGTGGTTTGATAATCCAACTTGAACATCGTTCTCAGTTCTGGCAGGGCATCTTCAGGAAGCAGCAGATCGACTGCGCTGTAGCCCTCGCGGGCGACCAAATCGCGTAGTGCATCGACCGCGGGCGTCAGTAGTGCAGAGGGCGGCAGCCAGGCATAGCCGTCGGCCTGCATCGGGTTGCGGAACTGTTCGCGCAATCCCAGTATCACCGGCACGCCATCGAGTTCCCCGCGCCACGCGCCACGGCGCAGCGCCGTGAGTTCGGCGAGCGCTAGCGAAGGCCAGAGCGTTTCCCACCCCTGTACCCCGCACTGGTACCGTCCGATGCGTAGCGCCAGATGCTCCGAGGACCTGTCATTCGAGGATAGTTGGATGAGGTTCAGCGAATTTCTATTAATTGCAGACTGCGTAGCCTGCTGTGCAACAGTCTGGGTCACAGTCTGCATCTCCTTGGCACGCTGCCACAGTTCGAAGCCAACGCGCCTGTAGAAACCGGTCATCTCCGGCTCCGGCTGGGTCGTCAGTGCGTGGCAACCGAGTGCACGCGCATGCTCTACGCCGGCCGTAATCAATGCCCGGCCTATACCTTGCCCCTGCCAGTCGCGGTGGATATAGAGCACTGACAGGTGCAGGTGGGGCCCGAAGGGTGCGGGTTCGCGGTTGATGTAATACTCTGCCTCGCCGACAATGATGCTACCAGCAGTGCTGGCGTCGTCACCATCCGTTTCAGCGACGAGTGGCAGGTGACCGTCCATCAGCAGTCCGTTGAGATGGATCGCGCAGGTTTCGACACTCATCCAGTCGCCGCCGTTGTACCAATGCCCGAAGAGATCCAACGTTGCTTCGTCCACCGTTTGGCGGGTGTATGGATCGCGCCACGCGTCCACGGTGCTGCAGTGGACGGCACTGATCGCGGCGGCATCAGCCAGGGTTGCGGGGCGGATGGTGATCATAGGGCGCATTGTAGGGACGGATGTGGAATTGTCAATTCGATGCTATAATTTTCCCAGATTTGTATTTGGTGCTGAGGCGATTGTGGTGAGGATTATGGACACATCGAGAAAACTGATAGTTTTCCTTCTGGTCGGCGCACTCATTGTCGTTTCGAGTATTGCCGGCTGCTCACGTATTGCTGTTCAAGAGCAACCGGAGCAAGTGGACATGGCACCGTCAGAACCCACGACCGTGACGCCCGTCCCGGTTCAAACGCCAACGAAGGAGGTGTTTATGAGGACTTCAGAGCCTACAGTCGTGCTGCCCGTCTCTGCCCTGGAGATCAGAGGCGTGGACATATCGAGTCTACCTCGGGTGGAAGATAAGGGCGGGGTCTTTTACGACGAAGCTGGCCAGGCGCAGGACATTTTTCAGATTTTGTCCGACGATGGCGTCAACTACGTCAGGCTGAAGCTGTGGCACACGCCTGCTAATGGCTACAATAACCTGGAGAAGGTCAAAGGGATGGCGACGCGGATTGAGCAGGCCGGGATGGGATTCCTGCTGGACTTTCATTATTCCGATACGTGGGCAGATCCCGGGAAGCAGTATAAACCCCTCGCGTGGTGGGATTTTGACTACGAGCAGCTCGAATCCGCCGTCTACAGTTACACGAGGGACGCCATCACCGAACTGCGCGAGCAGGGCACGGAGCCGGACATAGTGCAGGTCGGCAATGAAATCACCAACGGCATGCTCTGGGATGCGGGCAAACTGGACGGATCGGATGACCAGTTCGCGCGGTTGGCTGGTCTGCTTAAGGCCGGCATCGCAGGTGTGAAGGACGCCGGAAGCAGCGCGAAGATCATGCTGCATCTGGATAAGGGGGGGGATAACGAACTCTACCGTTGGTGGTTTGATAACATCATCGCGGAAGGGGGCGAGTTCGACATCATCGGATTATCGTTCTATGGATACTGGCACGGTGATCTGAGCGATCTCTCCGCCAACCTGGCCGATCTGGCGCAGCGGTACCACAAGGAATTGATCGTGGTGGAGACTGCGTATGCCTATACTCTGGACAATCAGGATGGCTACGGCAACATCATCAGCAGTGCGGATCAACTCATTGATGGTTATCCGTCTACGGTGGAAGGTCAATCGGCCTGGTTGAGAGACCTTATGCAAGTTGTGAAGGACGTGCCGGGAGGTTTGAGCAAAGGCGTATTCTATTGGGAACCGGCGTGGCTGGGATTGAAGGGCTGTGGGTGGAATCCGGCCGATTCACAATCCGGCAACGCTTGGGAGAACCAAGCCCTGTTTGACTTCGATGGGCACGTGCTGCCATCACTGGCTGTGTTCTGCGAGTTTGCTGTCCCTAGTGACGGCGACTCTCAATGATTGGTAGAAGGTGAAAGATGAAAGTGGCGAAAGTCGACGTGACTGTGCAGCGTCGTGAGCCGAATCCTGATCCGATTCGTGATGCGCTGCAAAGCCTGCCCGGCTCGGGATCGGTGCTGGTGGTCGTTCACACCGACACGGGTGTGTCTGGCACTGGCGAAGTTGGTTTTGGCCGTATCGCAGGTGCTCCGGATGCGCTGGCGGCTCTGATCACGCACGAGTTGAAGCCGTTGGTGCTGGGCACAGACCCCATGTTTGTGCACGCGACACACGCAGCACTGTTGCGTGAAACTGAGTATCACGGCTCCTTTGGCCTGGCGATGTTCGGCATTGCGGCGCTGGATGTGGCGCTGTGGGATTGTCTGGGCAAGTCTTTGGGCGTGCCGTGTTGGCAGTTGTGGGGCGCGGTCCACACGCGGATTCCAGCCTACGCGATGGTCGGATGGTTGAATTACAGCAATGCGCAAGTGCAACGCATCTGCGCGCAGGCGGTGGAGCAGGGCTTCCGCGCGGTGAAGATCAAAGTGGGTTATCCTACTCTGGTGGAGGATGTGGCGCGGATCAACGTAGTGCGTGAAGCCATCGGTGCCGACGTGACGCTGATGGTGGACGCGAATCAATCCCTCACGGCGACAGAGGCGCTGCGGCGTGGACGTGTTTTCGAAGATCTCGGCGTTTATTGGTGGGAAGAACCCATTCCGGCGGACGATATCGAGGGTTACGCGATGCTTACTCAGGCGTTGGATATGCCTGTCGCTACTGGCGAGAATTTGTACACACCCTATGACTTTGCCCGTTTTCTCAAACGCGATGCAGTGGACATTATCCAGCCTGATATGCGCCGGGCTGGCGGTCCTACCGCGATGTTGCAGATCGGGATGCTGGCGAATGCCTTCCGCCGCCCTTACGCTTCCCATGGCGGCGACCCGGTGCAGTTGAATGTGATGGCCTGTTTGCCCAACGCGATTTACCTCGAAACTGGTCTGCTGTATCCCGATTCACAACTTAAGCTAGTGGACGGGTATGCGGAAATACCGCAGGGGTCGGGGTTCTCTTGGGCGTAAATCATCAAATGTAAGTTCTTGCGTGATTCCACACTTGAATCTCCCTAGAACAACGGTTTCTGGGGAGGTTTTTTTGAATTTCCTGCTTCCTCTGTGGCTATATGTCGCCCTTTGTCATATTCCTCCGCTACACTCAAGCATAGATAGAAACTTTGTTCTACACCATCTTTGTGGTATAATGGCTCGTTGCTCGATATTGGAATCTGGATATTTGATACTGGATGTGTTGATCGTCAACCTCTTCACGTGTTATTCGTTACCCATTTCTACTTTCTCAATTTCTGATTTTTCCCGGGGGGGAATATGGAACCTGGTTTTATCATTATTCGCGGGGCGCAGCAGCACAATCTCAAACACATTGATGTGACGATTCCGCGTAACAAGCTGGTGGTGCTCACCGGAGTCAGCGGCAGCGGCAAGTCGTCGTTGGCCTTCGACACGATCTACGCCGAGGGACAGCGCCGCTACGTCGAGAGCCTGTCGTCGTTCGCACGGCAGTTCCTGGGGCAGATGGAGAAGCCGAAGGTGGACTTTATCGGTGGCCTCAGCCCGGCTATCGCTATCCAACAGAAGGCGGTGAGTAAGAACCCGCGCTCGACCGTGGGCACGGTCACCGAGGTGATGGATTACCTGCGCGTGCTCTTCGCCCGCGTGGGTGAGCCGCACTGCCCGCAGTGCGGGCGCAAAGTGGCCTCGCAGAGCGCGCAGCAGATCGCCGACCAGCTCGCTGCTTTGCCCAGCGGAACGCGCTTTCAATTACTCGCGCCCGTCGTCCGGCAGCGCAAGGGCACACACGCAGACGTGCTGGCGCAGGCCAAACAAGAAGGCTACGAGCGTGCGCGTATCGACGGCGTGCCGACAGAGTTGAGTCGTACCATCAAACTGGCGAAGATGAAGAACCACACGATCGAGTTGATCGTAGACCGGCTGGTCGTTCCGGGGCATCCGAACGGATCCGGCGACGATCTGTGGCGTGACTTCACAACGCGCTTGATGGATTCAGTGGAAACGTCATTGCGTGCGGGAGATGGGATGGTCGTCGTCGATATTGTGGATGGCGAGGAACTGTTGCTCAGCGAGCACCACGCCTGCGCTCACTGCGGTATCAGCTTCCCGGAACTCAGCCCGCAGCTTTTCAGCTTCAACTCGCCACTTGGTATGTGCCCGGAGTGCAACGGCCTGGGTACGAAGTTGGAAGTCGATCCGAGCTTGATTATTCACGATCCGACGCTCTCGATTCTGGACGGCGCGGTGCGGTGGTATGGTAACGTCCGCAAGAAGAACAGCAAATGGCAGATGCACCAGTTGGAATCCATCGCCCAGCACTATGGTGTG
>JAFGSL010000729.1 GCA_016934645.1 Anaerolineae bacterium | reverse complement strand
GGTCCAGGCAGATGAACCGGGCACGGTGGTGTCGTCGATGTAGGCGCGTCGAGAGCTAGGACTCGTACCGGTATAAACAACACGGTAAATCCCATATTCGCGGAACACCTCCCACGTGCCGGCCTGCTCAATCCAGTCACCGGCGTTTCCATCTTCAAAGTCGTCGCTGAACAGCGCAGATGGCGCAACCGGTGCGGTTGGCGCAGCTTCCACCTTCGTTTGCAAACTCAGAAACAAGAGGCTAAATAGCAAAACGGAGAAGATGAGTGAGCAAACTAACATCAAAAAGCGTTTCATGATATACCTCCTATACCTAACTTGAGACTGATTTGACTATGCCCTGCTGATCTGGTTACAAATCGAAGGCACATCCATCCGAGTCAATGCCGATGAAGAACTTATAACGGGGTTACAATTCGACCCAAGAACGAGCAGATTCGGGGAATTTTAGCATAGCACCTCCTTCAGTGTGAGTGAATGAAACAAGGATACTTACCAGGTTCAAAAATGAACCAAAAAGATCGGATTTGAGTATAGGCTACCCTTGACCTTATGAAAAACCATGCTACGATGACTGTGAGCGCTCACGTTACCGCTCACGTTAACTCTATTATAGCAGGTGAATTGTGAATAGCAAAAGGGTAACCATCCAGGATGTAGCCGAAGCTGCCGGTGTCTCTCGACAAACCGTTTCGCGCGCCATCAACAATCGTGGAGAAATCAGTCCAGAAACGCGCGCCCAAATTCTACGTCTCGCTGAAGAAATGAATTATCGCCCTAGCAGCATCGCCCGTGGACTGGCAACACAACACACCGGCACGTTAGGACTGATCGTTCCCGATGTCGCCAACCCTTTCTTCGCCGAGGTCGCACTCGGCGCGGAACACGAAGCGTATGCCGCAGGATACAATGTTTTCCTGTGCAACACCAATGAGGATCCACAACGCGAAATCGCAGTATTGCGCTCGTTGGAAGAAAAACGTGTAGATGGCGTGATTCTGTGCAGTTCTCGCGTTGATGACGATACACTCCGTGAAGCATTGGGCCATCACGCCAGCGTGGTACTCGTCAACCGGCGATTGAACGGTGATGACTTCGGCTGTGTCATCATCGATGACGAAAAAGGCGGACACGACATCACCCGGCACTTACTCAACACCGAACACCGCGCGATTGGATTTTTATCTGGACCGCCTGCCTCACGCAGCGGACAGAAACGTATGGCGGGATACTGCGCGGCGATGGCAGAGGCCGGTATAGCCTGTGATCCGGAGTGGATGCGGCCTTGTTCTCCCAGCGTTGAAGGGGGGCATGAAGTTGCTAAAGCGCTTCTCAATGACCATCCAGAAATTACCGCGCTCTTTTGCTACAATGACCTCGTCGCTATCGGTGCATTGCAGGCCAGCCAAGACCTCGAACTGGCCATTCCAGACGCTCTCGCCATCGTCGGGTTCGACGACATTCCGTTAGCCGCGCTGGTCACGCCACCCCTGACAACGTGCCGCGTCTCCCGCTATGAAATGGGCGCTCAGGCGATGGACATGCTCTTGGAACGGGTCAAAGGCTGCACCACAGAATGCCAGCAAGTGCTCATCCAACCCGAACTCGTCATCCGCGCCAGTGCCCCATAACACAGTATCATACAGGCTGGACGCGCACCACGTCCGTCGCTGTCCGGCCTTCCTCGCAGACAAGGGCTACACCACCGTCCGTAAGTGGCTGCACATCAGTCACGGTGAACAATGCCACGTCGTCAATCCACGTCTGTAAAGCTGCGCCAGCGACTTCCAAACTAAGCGTGTGCGTCTCACCAAACGACCAGGGGAAGTCAGTCTCGGCAAGTACTTCAGGCGTGTCGAGCATCTTAATCAATCGGACCTTCGTGGGTATATCGGCACCATCGCGACACAGCAACAACGCGTAATAACGCCGCATCCCCTGCACGCGAGCAGCGACGCCGGCAGACTTGACCAAATGCGGCGTCACGTCGGCGGTGACGCGATAGTCGGTCCATTCGCGTGTCCCTTGCATCAGCAGGCCGGTACCTTCATTCTGGATCAGACGATACGTTTCCGGACCGAATTGCACTTGATCTACGCCGTTGACCCACGCGCGCTGCCACATTGTGCCGATATGACCAGGTCGCGTGAGTATGACGTCCGGTACGCCATCCCATGTGAGGTAATCCAGGTAGACAACGCCGTCGGCACGCTGCACACTGCTCACCTCAACGCCGATTTCAACAATCGGCGTGCCACCGGTATCAGGGATGCGCCACGTGAATTCATGGGTATCACCTGGTCCGAACACAACCTGTTGACCGTCAATACGTTCAAGGCAATCGTCGGCTCCGTAAATGCGCAGATACAGCCGGCACATTGCCGGCATAGCATTGTCGTCATCGGCGGACAAACGCGCGTGTACTGTCTGGCCCGAATAAAGCGTAGGCGACGCTAACAGCCCATAACCAGGCATGCTTGCAGCCTTCGGTGGCGTAAACGTCGCCGTCGCAGCGCGTGCCGGGCGTCCCACGGCGACACCGTAATAGCGCAACGCCAGGCTGCGCGTGCCGAGAGCACTATGCCCGGCGACGTTCTCCAGCATCACCGTGCCCTTCGATTCGATGCTGTCTTCCGGCATCCAACCTTGCACCGCGCCTGGCAACTCGAAGTTGAAGCGCGCCCCACCCTTCGGCGCGAGAGGCGCTGCGCCTGCCAACGCACGCCCGATGTTTGTGATGTGGGCGGCCTCCGTCGCTGCATCGGTGATCGCGCGCCCACCGTCCGCCGTAGGCAAAAACATCCGGTCGGCAACCGGGCTGCGATAATCGGGGCCGGCCTCAATCCCGGCCAACCCGTTCTTGATCCCCATCAGACAGCCCACATTGCCGGAGTTACAGTCGGTATCCCACCCACACGTGTTGACAATCATCAACGTTCTTTGAAAATCGTCGTCACCCCACAGCAGGCTCAACACGATCAATCCGTGGTTGGGCACCATGTGGCAGTTGCCGCCATACTTATGGTAGCCATAATGCTCTGCGAGCAGGCCAAATGCCTCGCGCCAGTCAGGGGTACGCTCACGCCAGCCGCGTAGATCGCCGATCATCCGATTGATGACCGAATCTTTGGGGATGAAAGTAATTGCCGTATCGAGCAATGTAACCAGATCAGACTCAACAAATGCCAGTGACTCCATCGCCGCGATAACCTGCGCGCCGTAGATCGCCTCACCATCGTGACTGACGCTCGCCGCGCGACGTGCCAGATCCACCGCCAGTCCGGGATCTCCTGGCGCGATCATCGCCCACCCATCAATAAAAATCTGCGCGCCGATTTGTTCGGCGACGACCTTGCCATTCAACGCTATCGATCCGCTGCGCGGTGCGGGAATCCCATGCTTGAGACGCAGATAAGCCGTGTGTTCCGTCGAATTGCCCAGGCCACCCCACCATAGGATCGTACGTTTTTCGATCAGGTAGTTAAGCCAAGTTTGGCCAATTTGCGCGGGAGTCAATGCCAACGTGTTGCCATAGTCAGGCATCGCGCGCAAGAAGGTGAATGTACCGGTGATGTCATCATCGGTGACAATGAGGGGCACGCCACGCTTTTCGTGGACGTAGTAGTTGATCTCGCCCAATTCCTGCATGATCCGCGCGTAAGTCCAACCCTCGAACGGTCGCCCCAGATACACGCCGATGATCTTGCCGAGTACTCCGGCATACACACGCTCGACGTAATCATGCGGTAATGGCATCACTTTCTCCTTCTCGTGTTTCTTCTGTACCGAGAGCGCTTGGGTCTGACTTCGGAACCGATATAAATGCCATAACGCGGCAAGACCTTGCGATGTACGAGCAAAACCACCATCGCCGCCACAAACGCGAAGACGAAAATAAGAAGCGAACTGCTCAATTTGTTCATCAGAGTCGGTTTAATGATCATCACGCCAGCAAGGGTAAGCATCAACATCCCGCCGATAAGTTTAAGGATGCGTCCGTGCTTTTCTTCCAGCCGGCTGGCACGGAGTGTGAACACCGCCGCGAGGAAAATGGCAATTTCGTCGATCTGGTAGATCAGCATATAGACCAGCAAAAGTAGGATAAAGGTCAGCGTCCCAACCTGCTGTGCGGTCAGAAGATTCGTCCACAATACCGGGAAGCCCGCCGTGCACGAAAACTCCACCAGGGAAACACCTATCGCCATCGCAAACGTCGCGCTAACCAGCCCCCATAGCGAATCACCGGCCTGCATAATCTTGCGGATTCCCTTGTAGATACCAGATTTCTTGTCGTCGGCGATAGTAAAGGAAAGGCCTTCTTTATACCAGAAGTAGTCCTTGATGTTGATTAGCGCGAAAAACAGCGCCAGCAATGCGACAAATACCTGAATCCATCCCAAAAAGCTCACAAAGGTGAATACGGTGAACAAACCGGCAATAAACAACATATACACCGCGGCGGTCACAGTGATAAAAACTATACCGATGACAAATATCTTTTTACGTGAGCCGGTGTTCAGTGTCAATGACAGCAAGATCGACAGCACCCACAATGAGCAGGGGTTGAAACCGTCGACAAAGGAGATCAAGAGCGTGCTCACGAGTAGTGATTGTGACTGCACATCAACCGGACCGATCAAAGGTATATCGATGACACTGGAGGCTGGCGCACCAATTTCCATGCTACCCGCCCCTTCCTGCACTTTGCGACCAGGAACAATGCCCACTCCTATATCCGGGCAATTCTCGGTCAGACACAGATTTACCTGCGCCTCAATTTCCTCTCCGATCTGAGGCGTATACCCCACCCAGTAACGATCGGCTACAATGGTGACCGGCACGCCGCTCGGTTCAAAGTCCAAGGCCGCTGCCATCTGCTCCATCAGATCCAGGTTTTTGGGAACATACCATACTTCATAGTCGAACAACGTAATACGCCGGTTGCTGCGCGCCAGTTCTTCCAGGAACGGCTCCTCCTGGGCACAATGCGGGCAGCCATCTCCCCAGAAGAAGTAGATCGGCACATCCGTCGGCTGCTGAGCAAGCACCGCCGCACGTCCCGGTGCAGCCTGCCCGAAGCCCACAGCCAACAGCGCCAACATTGTGATAACTTTGAAAAATGTCTTTCTTTCCAATGGGACACCTCTTAACATCTGTTTCCGAATGTCGACTGATCAGGTCGTGAAAAACTAAAGCCACTCCAGTGTCGCATAGGCATACGAAGGTTTAGCAGAATATAACCGGATCAGTAAGGCAGAAGTGTACCGCAAACTATAGACTAAGTCAACCTTAACGATACAGCTTGTCAAAGTCCATTTCATAAGTACACTCTTCTGCATAAGTTGTCGATGCGTTTTCCGTACTCCTTTTGAGTTGTTTTCGCAATGAGGGATCGAACTATGATAGACATAAGACTTGCTCGATCAATGACCGCGTCGAACCGGTTCCATCGCAGACGCTTGGCGCTCTGCGGCCTCGTAGTCGCCATGCTTCTCTCCGCGTGCGAGATGACGGCGGCCACGCCGGAAGCACCCCCCATTTTCGTAGATAATTTCGAGTCGCTCGTCTCCGTCACCGGCAAGGTCATACCTGCCGTGTGGACAACGGTTGGCGCACAAACCGGCGGCATGGTCACCGAAATTCTTGTCGAGGAAGGCACACAGGTCGCCGCCGGTGACGTGCTCGTACGGTTCGACGACGCGGATGCACAACTGGCGCTCCGCCAGGCCGAGGCCGCATTGGCGGCGGCGGAAGCACAAGTCGCGCGGACCAAGGTTGGCGCGCGCCCCGAAGAGATTGCCGTCGCCGAAGCGCAGGTCCTCGCAGCGCAGACGGTGATCTCTGAGACATTAGCGCAGCGTGACCAACTGTGGAGCGGAGCTGGCGATGCTGAAATCGCCGCAGCGGAGGCGGCTGTTGCCGCGGCGCAAGCCCAACAACTGGCCGCTCGCCAGCAACACGACGAGACAATGAAGTGCTATAATGAAACGTGCCCGCTGCTTGGCCCGACGGAAGAGCAAGCCCGTCAGGTACTTCACGCTGCGGACGAAGCGTTGATAGCGGCGGAAGCGCAACTTGAAGCCGCCAAATCCGGGATATGGGCACAGCGTCGCGTTGCCGACGCGAGTGTCACCACGGTAACCGCGCAATATGACATTGCCGTGGCACAGCTTGAACTGCTCAAAGGCGCTCCCCTCCCGCAAGACATCGCCATCGCCGAAGCCGCCGTCGCGCAGGCGAAAGTGACTATCGAGATGGCACGGATCTCTATGGCGCGCACCATAATCACCGCGCCTTTTGCCGGAACCGTCACGAGCCTTGCTATACGGCGCGGTGAATTCGTCGCACCGGGACAGCCAATAATCACCCTCGGCGACCTAAGCACGTTGCGCATCGAGACCACCGACCTCGACGAGATCGATGTGGCACGGATCAGCGAGGGCCAGGTAGCCACACTCACCTTCGACGCAGTGCCCGATCTCACGCTCACGGGGCAGATCATGCGCATCGCGCCGATGGCCGAACCCAGCGCAGGCGGCGTCAACTACGCCGTCGTCATCAATCCCGGCGAACTCCCTCCGCAAGTCCGTTGGGGGATGACGGTCTTCGTCGATATTGATGTAAACCAATAACAGGGGCTACGTAATTTTTTAGACAGGATTGACAAGATTAACAGGATAGGGAAGCTTTCCCAACATATTAAGCCTCATCCTGAAAATCCTGTCAATCCTGTCCAAGAGAATCGCCTATGATCCTCAAGAGCCTTCTCGGACGCAAAGCGCGCACGCTACTCACCGTGTTTGGCATCGCGGTAGGCGTGGCGGCGGTGATTGCCTTGGGTGCGATGGCCGATGGCTTTATCCAGGGCTACAGCGCGATGTCCGGCGGCAGCGGGGCCGACGTCCTGGTCGTGCAGGATGACGCCCTGGACATCATGTTCAGCGCCGTTGACCAGGACGTCGGGCAGACGCTTGCCGGTATGCCGGGTGTCACCGAGGTGTCGGAGATGGTCTACACCTTCGCCGCCACCGACGCCGCGCCGTATTTCATTGTCTATGGCTACGATCCCGGCGGCTTTGCCATCCAGCACTTCAAAATCGTAGAAGGAGAACCGTTATCGACCAAAGCCACCGGTAAAGACGGAAAGCCTCTGCTTTTGGGACGCGCCGCCGCCGATGACCTGAAAAAGCAGGTAGGTGACACCTTCCGGCTTTATGAAAGCAGCTACCGGATCGTGGGCATCTTTGAGACCGGCGAACCTTTCGAGGACGGCGCCGCTGTCGTCCTGCTGGAAGACGCCCAACGCATCAACGGAAAGCCGCGTCAGGTCAACGCGCTGCTCCTCAAGGTGCGCGATGGGACCGACCTCGACGACCTACGCGCCCGCATTGAACGACGCTTCGATAATCTCACGACTACAACTTCGGCAGATTTCGCCGACGAACAGGACATGCTCCAGTACATCTACGTGTTCACGTGGTCCGTTTCCCTCATCGCCATCATCATCGGCGGTGTCAGCGTGATGAACACGATGTTGATGAGCGTCTTCGAGCGCACGAAGGAGATCGGCGTGCTGCGCGCTGTCGGTTGGCGGCCCCACCGGGTGTTGCGCATGATCCTGGGCGAATCACTAGCGCTCAGTCTACTCGGCAGTGGAATTGGTGTACTACTCGGATGGGCCGCCGTGCGTGCCGTGGCGGATGTCCCCACCATCAGCAGCATCCTGCCACCGCAGTTCTCGACTGGGCTAATTGGTCAGGGACTCATCGTCGCGCTGGGATTGGGCCTGGTCGGTGGAGGATTGCCGGCGTGGCGCGCGTCGCGATTAACGCCCGCTGAAGCCATGCGCTCCGAAGGCGGCTCGGTCCACGGGAGACGGCACGTCCGCTGGGCCGCGCTGCGTAACATCCTGCGCCAGCCTACCCGCACCCTCCTCACGGTGATCGGCATCGGCGTCGCGCTGATGGCGATGGTCCTGCTCGGCGCGATGAGCAACGGCATGATCAATGCTTTCGATGGGATAATGACTGGTGGCGGTGCCCAACTTCTGGGCATCGAGCGCGACGCCTCTGTTGACTTGAGCAAGATCGACGAGGACATTGTGCGGCGTATCGCCGTGTCGCCCGGCGTCCAAGCTGCCGAAGGATTCCTCACCGGCTATACTACCCTCGGCAATCTGCCGTTCTTTATCGTCTTTGGCTACCAGCCGCGTGGCCTCTCCATCCACGAATTCCCGATCGTAGACGGCGACCCCTTGACCACCAACCGGCAAATCATCCTGGGACGTGTGGCAGCGGAAAATCTGCACAAGCGGGTCGGGCAAACAATACATATCTTCAACGGTACTTTCAAGATCGTTGGGCTCTACGAAACCGGTGTGCCTTTCCAGGACGGCGGTGGCGTGGTCACCCTGCGAGACGCACAGAATCTCTTCGGGCAAGCGCGTAAAGTTAGCTTTATGGGCATCTGGCTAAAAGACCCGGAACAGGCCGACGCTGTCAAACGAGAGATCGAAGCACGCTTCCCCGAAGTGTCGCTTGGGCAGGCCAGCGATTTCACCGAAAATCTGGTGGATATGCAGATGATGAAGGCCAGCACGTGGGGCATTGCACTGATGGCGCTTATCGTGGGCGGTTTGGGGATGACCAACACGATGGTGATGAGCGTCATCGAACGCACGCGCGAGATCGGCGTGCTGCGCGCGTTGGGCTGGCGCAAGCGCCGTGTTCTGGGGATGATCGTCCGCGAATCGGTAGCGTTGAGCTTGTTGGGCGGGGTTGCCGGCACAATCGTCGGCGTGCTCTTTGGCCTGGCGCTGAACCTAAACCCGATGATGCAAGGATTCTTCACATTGCAATACAACGTTGGTCTCTTTGCGCAGGCATTCGGCACCGCGCTGGTACTGGGCGTTATCGGTGGCGTCTATCCTGCCTGGCGTGCGTCGAATTTGCAACCGGTGGAGGCGTTGAGATATGAGTAGGGCAATTCCCAAACCTGACAGGTCTCGGAAGACCTGTCAGGTTTGAACGAGAGGAACGAAACATGTTCAACGTTTGCCATCAGTGTGGGTTGTACCGTGCCGACAAAACCATCGATCCGGCAGGACCTTACGCAATCTGCCCGGAGTGTGGTTACAAGCACACGTTCCGTTACCTGCCGTTGCTCATCGTCTCCGGCGCGAGCGGTACGGGAAAATCCACCATCTGTAATGAACTTGTGGGGCATTTCACCGACGCAGTGCTGCTGGACAGCGACATTCTCTGGTGCCCAGCGTTCAACAATCCAGAGAACGACTATCGCGACTTCTTCGAGATTTGGCTGCGCATGAGCAAGAACATCGGGCAATCAGGGCAACCGGTCGTACTCTTCGGAGCGGGAGCCGGCGTACCGGGCAACATCGAACCGTGCGTCGAGCGGCGCTACTTCTCCGCCGTCCACTACCTCGCCCTCACCTGCGACGACGACATACTCACCGCGCGGCTGCGCGCGCGTCCCCAGTGGCGCGCGAGTGCAGACGATGCCTTTTCCCAGACGCAAATCGACTTCAATCGCTGGTTCAGAGAAACCGGTCCCACCCTTGATCCACCCATCACAACACTGGACACGACGCACAGCGTAACAGAAGAGACCGTCAAGCAGGTGGCACATTGGATCGAGTGCATCGTGATGCGTGATTCGTGATTAAACAGCACCAAATCCTGTCGAATACTTTGAGGTAAACGTATGGCCGACGAAAACATCATCGAAACCCGCGAACTGACGAAGATTTACGGCGACGGCGCACAAGTGCGGGCGCTGGACGGCGTTAGCATCCGGGTGGCGCGCGGCGAATTCCTCGCCGTGATGGGGCCATCCGGCTCCGGGAAGTCCACGTTGCTGAATCTACTCGGCGCGCTGGATCGCCCCACAAGCGGGCAGGTGTTCATCGACGAGCGAGATTTAGCGAAGGTCAAAAACCTGGACATCTTTCGCGCGCGAACAGTCGGCTTCGTCTTCCAGATGCACAACCTCATCCCCACGCTCAATGCGCGCGAGAACGTCGAAACGCCGATGATGGGGCAGATTGCCAGCTCCGGTAAACGCCGCAAGCGCGCCGAGGAACTGCTCGCGCGGGTCGATCTGGCGGACCGGGCGCAGCATCTGCCCAACCAGCTTTCCGGCGGGGAACGGCAGCGCGTCGCCATCGCCCGGTCGCTGGCAAACGAACCCGCGCTCGTGCTCGCCGACGAACCGACCGGCAACCTCGACTCGCAAAGCGGCGCGGACGTCATCGCGCTGCTGCGCCAGCTCAACCGCGAGTTGGGGACGACGATCATCATCGTAACCCACGATCCGGCGGTGGCCCGGCAGACCAACCGCGTGCTGGTGATGCGCGACGGCCAAATCGCCGACGATCACCAGGTCGGGCATCCCTTCGAGGAAGACCTCAAGGAGTTCCGCCATTCCGGCCTGGGCAAAGCGCTGCTCGACGGTGATCCAGAGGCTCTGGCCTGGCTCGCCTCCAGCGGTCTCGGCGCACTACAGAAACTACTCGAGAGATAAACCACGATTTCACACGAATATCTGCGTTCAACGATATTGATGTTATGACGGAGTTGAAGTTATAATGCGCCCAATCGGGAGGAGAAATGTTCAACACTCCAGCGTTGACACTCAAACATCAAATCTATATCGTCACGCTCGTCCTGCTCTCAGGCTGCTTACTTCAGCTATTCTCAACAATGACCAACTTCTGTTTAGCCTCCACTGCTGACACGGCTACCGAAAGCGCAACCATCACGGTCACAAACACCATTTTGGGACAAACCACCACTTACATCGGTGCGACAGAAGCTGGCGGCTTTTGGGTTGAAGACCTCGATGATTTAGGCATCAACACTTATCGTCTGTGGACAAAGATGGCTGAATTAGAGTGGTGGGACGATGATGATACGATGGATGGCCTTTGGGATGATAGCGAAAACGGCACTCCCACGATTGCCGAGATCAAGGCCGATGCCTCCCCCGGTTTTGCCAACACCATTCCGTGGGCGTGGTGGGATGACCGCTTCAACGAGGTCCAAAGCTGGCGCTATGGGATTCAGAGATACAGATAACGTTTACCTTATCGTCCTACGCAATATGGTAAAATATCTTCTCTGACACCGGCTAATTCTTGAGCAGAGTGATGAAAACGCGACCACAAGTAACGTATGACACGCAGTTGTACATCGACGGCGCACCGGCGCTGATCCAGGCGGGGACGTTGCACTACTTCCGGCTGCCTCACCCTATGCTATGGTCGCCGGTGCTGCAACGGATGCGCGCGGGGGGCCTCAACACCGTCGCTGTCCCCTTCCCATGGGTGTATCACAGCCCGGTGGCGGGCGAGATCGGCGGTGCCAATCTCTACGATTTTACCGGCGCGCGCGCCGTGGCGCGCCTGCTGGACGAAATCGAGGCGGCGGGATTGTGGCTCATCGCCGATGTCGGGCCGTGGGTCGAGGCCGGCTTGAATGCTGGCGGACTTCCTCCCTGGTTCATGAACACCCCCGGTGTGTGTCCTGACTGCGCCAGCGTCGTGCCTCCTGGACCATCTTTCACATTCCTGCGCTATGTGCGGGAGTGGTGGGAGCGCCTGTTCCCGTTTCTGATCGAGCGCCCTAACCTGCTATTGCTCGCCGTGAATCCCGGTTCGTGCACGAAAGGACAGAGGCTGCCGGAGCAATCCCTGACACGTTACGTGCGCAGCCTGGTCGAAATGGCACGCGAACTCGGCGCATCAGGGCCATTTGCCACCCCAGCACACCATCTTGCTACAGACGGCGATGCGCATCCCATCGTCGGAGCCACCATCCTGCCGCTATACGGATGGGATCGCGACACCCTCATCAATGCGTCCCAATGGGACGGTGAACCGGAAGGCTTACACGTCCTGGAAACTGCCCCGCCATTCACCCACGACAGCGAGAACCGTGAGCGGCTTCGCCAGCGACTCGGCGCAGAACATCCGCGAGTCCTCATCAGCCGCATTCTGAGCCAGGGCGCGTTGAGCTATACACTCACACCAGCGCACGCCGGGATCAACTGGGGATATTGGGGCACAGTGGATACCTGCACTGCGACCGGTTTAGGGGCACTGCTGGAGGAAGGGGCAACACCTACGGCCGCGTACTTCCAGGCGCAGCAACTGGCACTCACCGTTGAAACGCTCGGCGAGGCGCTAACCACTGCTCAGCCCACATCCACAGTCTACAGCAGCGCAGGCCGCATCCTGCGCACGGCACGCGCCTCAGACGTCACAACTGTCGCCTTCCTCGACACGGTCAACACAAGCGCCTCAGAAACACATCTGTCGCTGGCCCTCGGCGACACGATGCTCGCAACGCCCCCTATCGCCCTGCCAGAAGAGAGCGCGCGTGTCCTCCCGCTGCACTGGCCCATCCCCGGAGGGCATCTGCTGACAACGACATTCGAGCCGGTACTGTTGATGACCGTTGCCGGTCGGCATCTGTTGGTGCTGGCGAACGAAAACGGCGGCGACTTGCTGCTCTCCAACAATTTCCGCCCCCGTCACACGCGTGGGCCAGTGCGCACGCAGCGCACGGATGAAGGCTTGGCTGTGCGTTTCGAAGCGGCGCGCTGGATCTCGCTCCTGCTCGACGGGCCGGAAGGTGTGCTGCAATGCCTGGCGTTGGAGCCACGCCTCGCCGCGCGCGTGTGGCCCCTCGACGACGCCTGGCGGATCACCCCGGCCTATCCTGCCGCGTGGCAACCCGCCCCAGAAGATCCGGCACGCGGCCTGGTCATTGGCCCGGAACTGGTACAACCGCATGCCGATGGCAGTTATAGCTACCTCGCCGGAGAAAAGGGAACCGGCTATCGTTGGGGGCCTTGGCGCGGTAGCGATCCACACACATGGCTCGCGCCCTTCACCTGGCGCGATGCACCGCCTGTTGAGTTACCCACACTCATCTGGGAATCCCGTGCCGCCGTCCACGAAACCGCGCCGGATTACGATGACCGCACCTGGAAAGCTATCGTCATCCCCACTGTCCCTGCCGCAAATCTCCCCTCCGTTGCGGACGGATTCATGTGGTATCGCGGGCGCTTCGACGGCATAGCGAACGAGGTCACGCTCTACTGCGATCAAGCGTGCGACGTCTTCCTCAACGGGACGCTCATCGCGGCGCTCAACACCTCGCCGCAAGCTGTACCCGGCATACCCAAGACGCTTCCGCTTCCCGTACACCAAAAGCGCGAACACAATGCCCTCGCCATCCTTGTGGAAAACAGCGGGCAACAGCAAAATTGGGGAGGTACGATACGTGCGGGGGGAGTGACAGCCTGCGTACTGGACAACGACGCGCCCATTACGTGGCGTTCGCGCCAGGGGTTAAGCGGAGAACGCGCTGTACAAGGGTTTCCCGGCTACGCAGAATGGGTGCTCGTCCCTGACGACGGTGCGGAACACATCATCTGGCATCGCGCAACCTTCACGTTGGCCCTACAAGATGACGTAGAAACACCGCTCTTTCTGTTCCTGGATCAGACACCGATCCGGGCATATCTGTTCCTTAATGGGCAATTGATCGGGCGCTATTGGGATGGGCGCAGTCCGCAACACCGCTTCTGGCTACCAGAAGGAATCTTACAGCGCAAAGGGTTCAACGAACTACTTATCGCCCAGTGGACGCGCGGCACCCAACCAGGGGTTGGTGTAGCGCGACTAGAATGTGGTCCAGTTCTGCAGTGGCAACAACATCCGTGAAACGTGATGTATAAGGGAACCTCACGCTTCAAGTTTTGTGTTTTCAGGTTAGTCAAAAAGATTGGTGCTGAGATAGCGCTCACCGGTATCCGGCAGTAGCGCGACCACGGTCTTACCATCACCCAATCGCGCGGCGATTTTGAGCGCCGCCGCAGCGGCCGCTCCCGAAGAGATACCTACAAGCAGCCCCTCACGCCGCGCCAGTTGACAGGTCAGCTGGGCAGCTTCATCGCTACTCACAGTGAGGATTTCATCCACCACACTCCGATCAAAGACTGATGGCACGAAGCCTGCTCCTATCCCCTGGATCTTGTGCGGTCCGGCTTCCCCACCGGAGAGCACCGGCGATCCCACCGGCTCCACGGCAAAGATGCGCACGTGGGGCGCCTTCGCCTTCAGATAACGACCTATCCCCGTAACAGTTCCGCCCGTCCCCACCCCGGCGACAAAGGCATCCAGGCTCGGAACCTGAGCAAGGATTTCCGGGCCGGTTGTAAGGCGATGGGCCTCGGGATTAGCAGGGTTCGCAAACTGGTTCGGCATCCACGTATTGGGGTTCTCCCGCACAATTTCCTCGGCTTTAGCGATGGCGCCTTTCATTCCGTCTGCGCCCGGCGTCAGGATAGCTTCCGCACCGTAGGCCTTGAAGATTCCTCGCCGCTCGGTACTCACCGAGTCCGGCATCACCAGAATCGCACGGTACCCTTTAAAGGCGGCAACCATCGCCAGCCCGATACCGGTATTGCCGCTGGTCGGTTCCACGATGAGCGCACCCGGCTTCAACACTCCCTCACGCTCGGCAGCTTCGATCATCGATAAACCAATGCGCTCTTTGACACAGCCACCGGGGTTTTGTCGTTCCAACTTTACCCACACCGTCGCCATCCCTGGCGCAACGACGCGCTGCAGACGTACTACAGGCGTGCGCCCTATCAATTCCAGAACGCTATCTGCCACTAAACCGCGAAAATCATTCTTTTCTACATCCATGATTCAACTTCCTCCAAGGCGTAGGATTCCTCCGCCGGAGCTTCGAGGTTTTCTAAATCGCTCAAGCGCGCCTCCAGTGCCGTGATGCGCTGCGTCAGGCGATCAATCGTGTCCACAACCATATCGGGGAGTTGCTCGTGATGCAGATCGGGCCTAAGGCGACACGCAATGCCTTTAACTTTGACAACACGCCCTGGCACACCGACCACCGTCGAACATGGCGGAACGGATTTCACCACCACCGAGCCGGAGCCAATCTGCGTATTGTACCCCACCTCGATAGGGCCAAGCACAGTCGCATCAGTACCCAACACCACACCACTGCCGATGGTTGGATGACGCTTCACCTTCTCTAGGGAGATACCGCCAAGCACGACGCCCTTGTAGATCAAGACATCGTCACCCACCACTGCTGTCTCACCAATTACCACGCCCATCCCGTGATCGATAAAAACGCGACGCCCGATCGTCGCGCCGGGATGGATTTCCACCCCGGTCAGCCAGCGGGCGATGTGCGAGAGTAGGCGCGCCAAAAAGTAGAACTTGCGCACCCATAAAGTGTGCGCTATGCGATGCATCCAAATCGCGTGTAGGCCAGGATAGCACGTCAGCACTTCACTGACGCTACGCGCTGCCGGGTCCTTGGTGAAGACAGTTTGAACGTCCTCACGCATACGAGCGATAAGGCTGGGATGAGGTATGGGACGTTCGCTCTCCGGCAGACAGACGCACGTGCCACAGCACTCTCCGCAAGCGGGACGCATTTCCCCCACAATCGTATGCTGTGATAATGGTGCAGTCATGGCTACCTCCTTGGCATATTTCTGACGCTATACCACAAAACTTTAGCGCTAGCACTTTGTAGTATAACCGAAATCTCCCTTTGTGCGAACCAGGGTTCTATCATTCTCCTAGTGCAATACGCCCACAAAAACCCTTCAAACAGCCGCTTGAGCAGCAAAACAACACATAAATACCTTTAATCCACGCGAATGTGTACTGGTCAGAATGATATTGAACACTGACGAAAAGTTAGCTCGCGCAGAGGCGCGGAGCATAAATAAACTCAGCGTCTCTGCGCCTCTGCGCGAGATCAATCTGTTTAGTATCTTGTCGACCAGTACATAATCCACGAGAATGATAAAATCCTGCGCGCGAATGAAATGCCGGGGTTTTATCATTCTCGTTTTAAGGGGAACGCCAGTTCCCCGTTTTAGGCCGAGATGTGTCACAAGACGCGGACCTGGCGATCCGCTTAAAGCAAAAAACGAAGGGCTATGACGAGAATGGTAAAGCCCTGATGAAATGCCCATTGCAATGCGGAATTTTTGCGGTAAAATGACATCAGAGGTTCAAACAGACCAATCAAAGTTTTTACCATTTCGTGTTAAGGAGAAATTGTATGCCAGCGAAAGCAATTTGTCCGTCTTGCGGCGAGTGGGTCAAACTCCCCGACCATCCCAAGATTGGTCAGAAGATCACCTGCCTGGAATGCGAGGCTGATCTGGAAGTTATCCAAGTCAACCCCGTCGAGCTAGATTGGGCCTATATGGAAGATGAACTCGACGATGAAGACTGGGACGACGAAGACGACGATTGGGATGAGGAGGATTTGGACGACGAAGACGACGAGGATTGGGACGAACCATAATCCTTCAAAACGTCGACCAGATGTCCCCACATAATAACAAACCTGCCCCGTTCGCAATGAACGGGGCAGGTTTTTGTGATCCGCAAAACCTATCCGAAAATTCGCCGTTGACGTACCAGAAACGCTTGCAGGCACAGTTTTCGGATAAAGCCTCATTCTTACTCTTACTTGCCGTTTGTCGGCATTTGAGTATTATTATAGTTGGAATCAGTGCAGGAAAAAATACCATTCACACCAGCACACTAAGCAAAAGGATCGCATTATGGGTTTCGATTTCTGGCGCACGCTGGGGGGATTCGCTTTAGAATTCCCTTTAGAGTTGCCCAATATTGCCTTATCCATCATCTACATCGGCCTGTTTATCTGGCTACTGTGGATGCGCTCTTCAGATTTCAAACAAATGGATAGCAAAGCATGGGTGCTCTTTGGAATCTGCCTGATTTTACTCTTCCCCACACGTCCCCTGCTGGTGCTTTACCGTCAGCAGTTTGGAGCACTGCCAGCTTCCCCAATAAGCGTATTGCCCGCTGCGCCTACACTCTCCCTGGTAGGGCTTTTTCTGGTAGCCCTGGTCGCGATCAAGCTAGGGCCGGGGCCAGGATTAGTCATCAACCTGGTTGCCGCTCTTACGTGGGCCTGGTTCGGACCCTTGACCTTCACCGATGTCATGGCGATAGCCACGTGGGGGTTGGCTGTCGGTTATCTGCTCCATCAAACCTACAAAGGTGAGTTATTTGATATCCTGCGTCGCCCTCTGGTTGCGCTGCCAGCCGCCACACTTTCGCCATTAGCGCTGCTATCGGTTAGCCGCCTGGTGACCAACCTCCCTCCAGGAGGACTGTTAGCCATCGACTATGTGATCTCGGTCTGGAATAATGAGTTGTCGCTCTGGCTCGTCGGTGCAGTGCCACTTGGCATTCTCTTCCAGTTGCTCTTCCTCAATCCCAATTGGCGCGCGTTCCAACGTGCCGACACTATATCACTGTACAGCAAATCTATCCGCGCCAGGCTCATCATCCTCATCATCCCGCTCATCTTACTCAGCGTCATGCTGTCTATGGTCGCCGTCACCTCGCGCGCGATCAAGCTGGCCCGCGAGCAATCGCTCGATGAAATGCGTCGTAGCGCTGAAAATGCCGTCAATAGCTTGACTTACTTTCACTATTCAGGACAAAACTTGATTGCAACCTTCGCCGAGGATCCAGCGTTGCTCAGCTCGGATTCCCAAGAACGCACTGCAGCGTTGACGACGGCACGACAAGTCGTTCCCTTCTTCCAGGAGCTGTTACTCGTCGATCAGAATATGAAGACTACCGAGGCTGTTCCCGATGAGGCCCGTTTCCTCGGATTGACAGCAGAGGAAAAACTGGCACTGAATCGCTCTAGCTCCCTCGTCCCTTTCTCTTCAGTGACCCGGATGTCAGAATTGCCCTCCGGTCAATACGGAATCACACTCGTGCGGCAGATTTTCAGGGACGAGGAGACTATCGATCAGCTTCCAGAAGGTTATCTTCTGGGACGCGTACAGTTGGATATGAACCCGGAGATGCGGCGGGCACTGGAAGCGCTCCAGGCTGCGGGCGGATCGGGCGCCGGCTTCATTCTGGATGAAAGTGGCATTATCATCGCCCATCCCAACTCGGAATATGTCATGCGGCCCTGGTCGCCCAACGAAGACGCCGTGCAATATACGGGTAGCATCGAGCGGGGAACTGCCTACGAAGATGTGAGTGCTGACGGTTATCGTATATTGATCTACACCCTCAACGTTGAAGGGACCCCCTACCGGGTCGTGCTGCAACTCCCCTTTAGCACCGTCCTGGAAACGGCGGCCACAATTTCCAGCCCGTTGTTACTGGTGCAAATCGTTATGGGCACGTTATTGCTCATTGCCATCCCCTTCTTCGCTACACGCATCATCAAACCGATCAATACTCTGGCCGAAGCTGCCGATCACATCGCTGGTGGCAACCTCACCGTGCCCGTGGCCATTTCCGGCGAGGATGAGGTCGCCCAATTGGGAAATGCCTTTGAACAAATGCGCCTCCGGCTGCAAGCTCGCCTTAACGACCTTTCACTCCTGCTTAATATCGCGCAAAGCGTCTCCGCCACACTTGATCTGGAACGTGGTGTACATCCTATCCTAGAAGGCGCGCTTGAGGAAACGGGCGCGAGCATAGCGCGCTTCGTTATGCTTGGTGGGAGCGAGCGCCCGCAGCGTGCTTTTGTCGCAGGTGGCGATCCCGCAACAAATCAGAGCAGCACCTACGTGGAGCTAGACCGTGCATTCGCCGCCGTCCTTACGCGACGGCGTGACCCATTGGTGATCCAGGATCTCACTCAACTCAAAGGCACAGCTATGGTGTCCGAGAAACTGCAAAGTGTCGCTATATTCCCCGTGCGCCCGCAAAACAGCACAGTGGCTGTGTTGTGGGTGGGCGATAACGAGAAAAACGCTTTCGACGAAGCGCGTGTCAACTTCCTTTCCACGCTAGCGAGCCAGGCTGCCGTCCTGGTCGAAAACGCACGGTTGTTCCAGGCCGCCGAGGGCGGACGGCGACGGCTGGCAGCAATCCTTGCCAGCACCACCGATGCTATCCTCGTTACCGACGCAGAAGGACGGTTGCTGCTGACTAACCCAGCAGCGCAAAATCTGCTAGCGATGGGCGAATCGACTCTGGGACGCCCATTGAGCGGATTGGCATTGCCTGAAGCCCTGGTAGCAGCCTTGACCCCTCCCAGAGACGAGCAACAAATACCTGCCGTTGAAGTTCCCATTGACGACCGCCGCGTTTACTACGCCAGCATCGCGCCTATTACAGGAACAGAAGGCGCGACGTTAGGTATGGTCGCGGTGATGCGTGACGTCACGCACTTTAAAGAACTCGATGAGATGAAGTCCGAGTTCGTGGCAACAGTATCCCACGACCTGCGTGCGCCGCTCACGTTCATCCGGGGTTACGCCACTATGCTGGTGATGGTCGGCGATCTGAACGAGAAACAACACGATTATCTCGACCGCATCCTCGAAGGCATCGATCAGATGAGCGCCCTCATCGGCGATCTGCTTAACCTACGGCGCATCGAAGCCGGTGTAGGCATCCGCCAGGAGCCGTGCCGCCTGGGCCTTATCCTGGTCGAAGCGGTAGATGCAATGCGCGCGAGGGCAACATCAAAAGGCGTCACGTTGCGCCTGGAGCCAACGGAAGGCGCGCCTACTGTAACCGGCGACCGCACACTTTTACGACAGGCTGTGAGCAATCTGGTGGACAATGCCATCAAATACACGCCTGCGCCCGGTCAGGTGAGTGTGGGATTGGGCACCACACCACACGAGGCCGTGATCCACATCTCCGACACCGGTATTGGCATCGCACCGGAGGATCAGGTACGGTTGTTTGAGAAATTCTACCGCATCAAACGCCGCGAAACCGGCAATATCCAGGGAACAGGATTGGGCTTAGCCTTGGTTAAATCGATTATCGAACGACATGGCGGGCGTGTTTGGGCCGAGAGCATTCCGAATCAGGGGAGCACTTTTTATATCGCCCTCCCCCTGCCAGAAGAAGAGCTTAATGGCTGAGCTGACGAGGAGATAGATGAAGATCAGAATCTGGGGCACACGCGGTTCCATTCCTTCCCCAATTAGTTCCGCACAGATCGAAGAAAAAATCTGCCAGGCAATCCTGGCTATGCCACAGATAAATACGCAAGACTCCGAAGCAGTACACGCCTACGTGAGCAAACTTCCGCCTATGACACGCGGAACAGCAGGTGGAAACACAGCCTGCATCGAGGTGCAGGCCGAGGGACAGATCTTCGTTCTTGACGCCGGATCAGGGCTCTATCCTTTGGGTCTCGAATTGATGAAGGGGGCATTTGGGCAAGGCAAGGGCACAATGCATCTCTTCATCAGCCACGCACATTGGGATCACATTCAGGGATTCCCGATGTTTACCCCCGCGTTTATCCCTGGCAACCGCATTTTCATCTATGGCGCGCACGATCTGGAAACCGCTTTTGAAATCCAACAGCGTCCGCTAACGTGGCCGGTCTCCCTGGATTACATGTCGGCGGATATCAAGTTTTTACATGTCACACCGGGCGAGCCCCTTTTCATTGAAAAAGTCCGCATCGAGACGCTTAAAAACGCGCATCCCGGCGATGCCTACAGCTATCGCTTCGAGGATCAGCACAGCGTTTTCGTTTACGCCAGCGATGCCGAATACAAGAAATTGGAGGACGATATTGTCAACCCTCACGTGACGTTCTTCCGCAACGCCGACGCGCTTATATTCGATGCGATGTACACCCTTCAGGATGCCTGGGTCAAAGAGGATTGGGGACACAGTTCGGCGATGATCGGTGTGGACCTGGCAGAGGCTGCCAGTGTCAAGCAACTGATCCTCTTCCACCATGATCCCTCCTACTCCGACGCCAAAATCGAGGAAATCTACGCAACGGCCGTCGCATATCGAAACCAACGCGGGTTTACCCTTGAAACTGTTGTTGCCTATGAGGGGATGACCTTCGATCTCACGCCCCCAGGGGCGATGGACCTGCAGTTCACGCCCAACGGCGAAACCGCCATCGTTACCCCCACCAGCATCTTCGACGAACATGGCATCGACGCACTGGCACGGCAACTGACCGAAATGTCCGATCCGCACTCGCCAACCAGTTCGATCATCGATCTGTCACAGGTTGAGACCTTCACCACCGCCAGTCTCAAATCACTGGTTGCGTTCCGCCAACAATGGCGCGGCAAGCCTATCATCCTTGCCAATCCGCCGCAAAACGTCAAACACATCATCGAACTGGGGGGCTGCGCCGATTTCTTCACCGTCTATCCCACCGTTGAAGCGGCGCTCAGCGCCGTTCATGCGCGCGAGGCGCTCAACCTGCCGGGACAGGTTATCAAAAGCCGTTACCGCATTGAAAGCAAGATCGGTGAGAGCCTCCTGGGCACCGTGCTCAAAGCCACCGATACCAAAGAGAACCGGACGGTCGTGCTCAAAATCCTCTCGTCGGCTTTCAGCGTCGCCACTGTTGAGCGATTCATGCAACAAACCCAGCAGATTGTCGCCCTGGATCACCCCAACATCGTCGAAGTTTTCGCGTGGGATCGCGAAGAAAGTGCGGGCAGCAATCTCGTTTTAAGCGTTGAAGCCTACGTTCCTCATCCCACATTGCAGGATTTTCTGGACGAACGGCAAATCGGCACCGATGAGCTACGAACGCCATCGGGTTTTAGTACCAACCCGGCGTACCTCCTCGAAATCGCTCTGGACGTGATCAGCGCGCTGGAATATGCCCACAGTCACGGTGTAGTCCTTGGCGACCTTAAACCGCAGAACATCTTCCTTACCCCACAAGGCGCGCGCTTGACCGGCATTGGCCTGGGGCGTCTGGAGGAAGGACGCAATTTGTTAGATACTCCCCGGCTCTTCCTCACTGCTGATTACCTTGCTCCTGAACAGATCCTGGGCGAGGCTCTTGACGCGCGCACCGATTTGTATGCCTTTGGCATGATTTTGTATGAGCTCTTTACCGGGCACCTGCCTTTCGAGGAACCGGCACACGGGGAGACATCCATCTCCGCCGACACAAGCGAACAAGCTGTGTTGCAAAGCCACCTGCGCTATTCGCCGCGCCACCCGCGTGACTTCAACGGCCCCGATGGCAAACCGCAAATTTCGGCTTCTCTGGATCACTTGATCCTCAAATTGCTGGATCAAAATCCAAACAATCGCTACGCCAGCGCGCAACAAGTCCGGCGCATCCTCAGCAACTTGCTCAGTGACATAGAATCAGCTGCGCGTCCGCGCACGCAGCTCCTGGTAGGACGAGAGAAGCAAGTACAAACGCTGCGTGCCTGCTGGGAAGAAGCTGTTGCCGGGCACGGCCAACTGGCTTTCATCACTGGAGAGCCGGGGATCGGCAAGACACGCCTGGCGCAACAGGTCGCGGCACAAAGCCATCCACCGGTACTACTCGTCGGTCACTGCGAAGACAACGAGGGACAAGCGGCCTACCGTCTGTTCACCGAAGTGCTGCGCGAGTATCTTAACACCGTCCCGCCGGAATTCTTCAACACGGAGGCTCGCCAGCAACTCGCCAATTTTGCATCGCTGATCCCCGAAATTCACCAGATGTTGCCCGAACTACACGTGGCGCCACCGCTGGATCCCAAACAGGAACAACTACGCCTGATGACGAGCCTCACCCAGTTCATCCGCCGCGCGACACAGGAACGCCCGTGGTTCCTCATCCTCGAAGACTTGCACTGGGCCGATACCAGCAGCCTAGAACTCCTGCTCTATTTGGGGCGGCACATTCCCACTATGCCCATCTTCGTACTCGGGACGTATCGTGATACCGAAGTGGAAGCCGGGCATCCTCTCCTGGAAACGTTACGCGGACTGCGCAGCCATCCAACGTACCGCCATGTGCCGCTTGAGCGATTAACCCAGGATGAAGTAGAAATGGCACTGACTTATCTATGGGGCCGGGCCGTTCCCGAAGCGCTCATCGAAAAGATATACGCCCAGACCGTCGGAAACCCGTTTTACATGGAAGAAGTCGCCAAAGTTTTGGAAGACGATGGCCTGATCCCACCATCCGGAACCGATGCCGATCCCACGTGGTATGAACAGGCGCTCAAAGAGGTGCGGCTCCCGCAGAGTGCACGCGAGACCGTCTGGCGGCGCATCGAGCAACTGAGTGTCGAAACGCGCGGGGTCCTGCGACAAGCGGCAGTCCTGGGCCAGATGTTCCGTTTCGAAGATTTGCAAAGGATGAGCGGCCTTTCCGAGTGGCAACTTCTGGAGCGCCTGGACGAAGCCTTCGAGCGCCAACTCATCGAAGAGATCCCCGCCAGTACGCAGGCACGCGGACCGCGACTGCGTTTTCGTCAGGTAGAAATCCAGGACGTGATCTATGCTGACCTCGGCCCGCTGCGCCGACGACTTCTGCACCGCAAAGCCGGTGAGGCGTTGGAACATCGCGCCGCCGGTCAAATCGATAGCACCAGCGTTATCGGCGCCTTCGCCGAGGAATTAGCCTATCATTTCGGCGAGGCCAACGAAATTGGAAAGACCATCACCTACAGCCTACAGGCCGCACGGCAAGCCCATCTAGCATACGCGAACGCGAACGCGCTGCAATGGTACGCGCGGGCGTTGGAGACGCTCCACAAAACCGAACCGGAGAATGTGACGCATTACCAGGAATCTCTGCTACTCGCACACCAGTCGTCAGGTATCGTACTGACTCTGATCGGACAATATGACGAGGCGCTGGCACATTATGCCGTTGCGCAAGCCCTGATCGAAAGCCAGCCGCCATCGGACGCACAACGCGGGCAAGTGGCTGAACTGTGCTACGAAATTGCCAACGTCTACGAACTGCGCGACGACTACGAAACTGTCTTTGCCTGGCTGCAGCGAGGTCTGAAAATAGTCGCCGAGTTGGCACCAACCGTCGAGGCAGCACGCATCTATCTCCTTGGCGCGAAAGTCTACTGGCGACAGGGCAATAGCACGCAAGCCCTCGCATGGTGCCAAAAGAGTCTGGATATTGCCACGCACATCAACAACTCTGCTGGACTGCAGGCCTACGCCGCAGCACTCTACATCCAAGCGGCTATCGATATGCGCCTCGGTAACCTCGATAACGCCATCCAGTTCTGCCAGGAGAGCATCCGCGCCTACCAGGAAGTCGGAGACCTCACTGGCGAGTCCAATGCCCACATCAACCTTGCCAGCGCGTTCGTCCTGCGGGGTGATTGGGAGCAAGCCCATACTGCTTACCGGCGTGGCTGGGCGATCAAACGCGAGATCGGCGACGTTTACGGGCAAGCCATCAGTGGTAACAACCTGGCAAACCTCTATCTCAAGCGTGGTGAATGGCAGGAAGCGCGCGATATGTACATGCAGTCCCTCACCGTCTGGCAAAATATTCGCGCCCCCCGCGGTGAGGCCGTCGCCCTCATCAACATGGCCCAGGTCTACATTCACCAGGAAAATTGGACCCAGGCGCAGGAATACCTGCAACAGAGTCAAGCCCTCCTCGATGACATCGGCTCCAAAGAATTTCTACCTGAGCTTGAGCGCCTCTGGGGGGAATACTATCTGAAAACTGGCAACTTGGATCAAGCTATGCAACACACCCAGCACGCGACCACCCTGGCTCAAACCTACAGCGATCCGCTTGAGGAAGGTATCGCACACCGTCTATTGGGCCAGATTCACCTGGCACAGGCCGCACCGCGATTGGCCGAGGAAGCGCTACACACCAGCCTGGACATGCTGGGGCACTTAAGCAACGAGCATGAAATCGCCAGAACAAAACTCGTGTTAGCCCGAATGATTCTGACTGAAAAAACAACATCCCCTGACAAGGCGCAAACGTACCTGCGTGAGGCCATCAAGACCTTCGAAAAACTGGATGCGCGTGCGGATCTCGCGCAAGCTCTGGCACTGCAACAAGACATAGAATAAACGCGAAGACTACAAAAGTCTCAGCAGACATCACATTTCATACGTTTCTTGCCCAACGCAGACGCCTGTTCAACTAGGCAAACCGTGAGACTTTTGTAGTCCGTCCCACACCTGTACTCAAGTACAAGGAAAAATCTGTCCGTATGCCTGATGACAAACCCGCGCACTCTTGCTACAATAAAAGTATCTTAAAAACTCAAGAGTGCGCGTATGTTCCGCGCGCTACGGCTTGACAGAACAGGAGTGTCAACTATGCGAAATAGCCTGCGCCGCGATTTGCGCACCCCACGCTTGAAGGTGGGGTATATCTTAGCTTTCACGCAAGCCGTCGTAACTGCCGGTAGTATTCTGCTTGCCGAGATACTCGGATTGGGACTGCTGGCCCTATTGCAAGGCGGATCTGAGAGCAGGTCAATCACCTGGGGTTTACATATCGGCATCATCGTTATCGCATCCGCCATCATCGGGCTGTTCTTGGGTGCGCTGCTTAGCCGGCCGTTCACGCGCCGCATGCGCCGGATGCACAACATCAGCAAGGCATGGCTTAGGGGCAACTTGGCGTTGCGCATCCAGGACACCCACATCGATGACATGCGCCAATTTGCCGATCAACTCGACGCCCTGGCCGAACAACTCGAGGAAGACGAAGAAGACCTTGCCGTTTTACGCGAGCGCAACGCCCGCCTAAGCGATCAGGTACGCGCTCTAGCCGTCGTAGAAGAGCGCAACCGGCTGGCTCGCGAACTTCACGACAGCGTTAAACAGCACCTTTTCAGTTTGGCGATGACGGCCAGCGCCGTCCGCACCCATTTTGAAGCGTTCGAGCGTGCACCGGGGAGTGTTTCACCTGCGGCCATTGCCGATCTGGGCGAGATGGTGCACGAGATCGAAGCTGCCGCACAACATGCGCAACGCGAAACAACCCGCCTCATCGAAGACCTGCGGCCCGGTTCACTGCAAGAGCAAGGATTAGCCGCCGCGCTCAACGACTACACGTTGCTTTTTGGCGCGCAAGAGCATCTCCTCATCTACCTGGAAGTAGCGGGTGACGACAAACGCTTGCCTCCCACCGTGAGCGAGGCGCTCTACCGCGTCGTACAGGAAGCCCTGCACAACGTGGCCCGGCATGCTAAAGCGACGCGCGTTGACGTCCATTTACGCTGTAGCAGCGATCGCGTTGCGCTGACCATTGAGGACAACGGTATCGGCTTCGACACCACGCAACGCAGTCCAGGTTTAGGGCTGGCTAATATGCAGGAACGTATGCTCAACGTCGGTGGGCGGTTGACACTGGAGAGTCAGGCTGGCATTGGCACGACCATTCTGGCTGAAGCGGAATTACCTTACGCACCCGCAACGTTGCCCGGTCCTACCGGCGCGGCCCTCGCGGCATACCAACCTGATCTAAGCCTCGAGAACTGGGCCTGGCTAGGCGCTAAATTGGTGATTCCGGTGGGGCAAACGTGGCCCTGGTTGCCCGCCGACTTGCGCCATCTGCGCAGACCATTGATCGAACCCGAGGCCACGCCGTTGACCTGTCACCGTGGACCGGGATTCCTGGGGTTGGGACGCACCTACACGGTGACGTTCAATGAGCATCGCGAGCCACTGGCACGGATTCATCACAGTCTGTCGGGATACGAATGGGAGGATGCCAACGCCTCGTGGGCACTGCGGCGCGTGCGCGGCGTAAGTGGTCGTATGGCCCTCACGCGCAACAAGCAACCGCTGGCCGCGATCCAGTACCAGGGCCGCCAGATGAACACCTGGAGCGAGATTGTCTACGATGCCCGAGGGTATCGTCTTGCCTATACCAAAGGCGATACCGGGTGTTCCTTCACGCTCACCGACGAGGCCGGACAAGAATTGCTCTGCTTCAAAAACGACGGCGCTCATCAAATCACGGTCTATCGCGCGCTGCCGCTTCCGTTGTTGTTGATGACCACGGCGCGCATTCTCGACGAATTGGCTGTGGCCTGATAAATTTTTCCCTAATTAATTTCACATTCGAAAGGAGCATCATGAGAACTATATACAGTCTGATCTACACCCTGAAACCCTTTGAACGCGGCATTAAGGAGACACTTGGCAAATACGACTGCTTCGTCATGCCCGGCCTCGGCTTCCAAATCCCCTTCTTTCAGCTCGTCCGTATCCGCGACATCCGCGAGCACACCATGGACATCCCGCCGCAACCGGTAATCACAAAGGACAACGTCGAAATTCGCGTGGATGGCGTGATGTGGGTGCGACCCAAGTCCGACGAAGAGTCGATCAAGCGCACCTTCTACAACATCGACAACTGGAAGCGCGCCATCATTCAACTGGCGATGACCAATCTGCGTCAGGAATTCGGCGATCTGACATTGGATGAGAGCCTGATCGCCCGTGAAAAGATCGCCAGTAACCTGCAGCGTGTTCTCAATGAATTTGCGACCGATTGGGGACTGGTGGTGAGTAAGGTCGAGATTATGCTCATCGATCCGCCGGAAGACATTAAGAAGGCAATGCACAAGCAAAAGACCGCCGAGCAGGAACGCCGTTCGATGCGCTTGTTGGCAACCGGTGAGTTCGAAGCCTCCGAGCAGCAGAAGCTGGCGACGATACAGCGCGCCGAGGGTGAGCGCGAGGCGACCATCCAAAGGGCAGAAGGTGAACGCGAAGCCTCCATCCGAGTAGCCGAAGGGCGCGCCCAAGCTATCCAGCTAGTCAACGAGGCCGCCGAGAAATACTTCCAGGGCAATGCTCAACTTCTGCGCAAGTTGGAGATGACGGAGAACTCCCTCAAGGACAACGCTAAGATCGTCGTCACCGAACACGGTGTCAGCCCCACCCTGCTCTTGGGAGAACTACCGGTCTCGGTATCGAAAACCACCAAGTAAACTCGCGGTTGAACGAAAAGATGCGATGAGTGAATGGGGATTGGGAATCCCAAATACCTAGTCCCCAGTCACTATTTCCAGAAGGTAAAAACCAGAGGAAGCACAGATGCAGATCACGATGATAGGTCACAGTACGGTGCTAATCGCAGCCGAGGGCGCAAAGATCCTCACCGACCCTTACTTCGGGACGTGGGGGAATCCAGCGTACAAACGCGTTGCACCACCAGCCCGGTCGCGCGAGGCGTGCAGCGATGTAGACCTGGTGCTCATCTCACACAACCACTGGGATCACGTGGATCGCCAATTTCTGCGCGCGCTGCCCGATAGCGTCCCGGTCATCACGCCTAAACGGGCCAAGTGGGTGACGCAGCTTAGCGGGGCAAAGCATCCCATCGGGTTAGCGCTGTGGGAAGAAAAACGCTTCGGGCAAGTGACGATTACCGCGGTTCCGGCGCTACATCCTGCCCTCGCGGGTGGCTTCGTGATCCAGGTCGAAGGCAAGTGCATCTACTTTGCCGGCGACACGTATTATGGCGCCTTTATGGCTGAGATTGGCCGGCGGTTTACAATCGACGTCGCCCTGATCCCCGTCACAACATTTCGCATCCCAATGACGATGGGTGAAAAGGCAGCTATGCGCGCGGTCATCGATCTCGAACCCACGACCGTCATCCCTATCCATCTAGGCATCCAGCCACGACCTCCCCTGCTCCGTACCAATCACACTCCCGAAGGCTTTGCACGCCGTATACACGATGCCAGAGTGAAGACCAATGTCGTCCTTCTCAAGGAGAATGAGAGTTGGTCTATGTAAAATGACCCGCTTATATGGATAACAGTTCAGGAATTCGCATCAGCCGGGAGGAGCATTATGGCATCGATCATTGAAGTGAACGAACTTTACAAAACATACGGGAGCGTCAAGGCCGTCGATGGAATCTCTTTCGCGGTGCTTGAAGGTGAGATCTTTGGCATGGTCGGCCCGAATGGGGCAGGAAAGACAACGACCATCGAGTGTATTGAAGGACTGCGTCTACCGGATACCGGTACCGTCAAGGTACTCGGTATGAATCCCGGGACAGAACGACAGACCATCGCCAAGCAAATTGGCGTTCAATTACAGGAATCTGCCTTGCCTCCACGGCTTCGCGTCGGAGAAGCGCTGGCGCTATTCAGCGCCTTTTACGAAAATCACGCGGATGCTAAACAATTACTGGATACCCTCGGATTGACGGAAAAGCGGTCGGCGGCATTCGGCAAACTGTCTGGCGGTCAAAAACAGCGCCTGTTCATCGCCCTGTCTCTGATCAACAACCCTAAAGTCGTCTTCTTCGACGAGCTGACCACCGGACTGGATCCCCAGGCCCGACGGTCGATGTGGGATCTGGTTCGACGGATCCGCGACCAGGGATGCACCGTCTTCCTCACCACGCATTTTATGGAAGAAGCCGAGCGCCTGTGTGACCGCGTTTTGATCATCGACCGAGGTCAAATCGTTGCCCTCGATACACCCGAAGCGCTGATCCGCTCCCTGGGCGCTGAAAACCGGCTGGTCTTCGCCCTTCCAGAGGGCCAGACCGCGCCAGCGTTGGTGGATTTGCCACAAGTCCAGCGCGTAGAACAATCAGGGGAACGGATGATCGTCTATGGTCACGGAGAACGATTCGCAAGTTCGGTCATTGATGCATTGGAAGACGCGGGTGTCCAGTTTCTGGACCTGCGTACCGAGCAACCGAACCTCGAAGATGTCTTTTTGACCCTTACCGGACGAGAAATGAGGGAGTAGGAGATGCGCAGCTTTTTACAGCTTACCTATATGAATTTCAAACTCTACCTGCGGGATCCGATCGGGACGTTCTTCACCCTGGCCTTCCCGCCACTGATGACCGTGCTTTTCGGCGCGATGTATGGCAATGACCCAACACCTATGTTTGGCGGTTATGGCTCGATGGATATTTCAATGCCTGCCTACACCGCATTGATCTTGGGGACAATGGGGTTTATGGCGGTTCCCATCACCATCAGTAGCTACCGTGAATCCGGCGTGTTGCGGCGCTTCAAAGCCACGGCTTTGAAACCCGTCACCTACATTCTGGCCGATGTGGTAGCGAATCTAACTATAACACTGGTGGGGATGATCGGTTTGGTGTTGGTCGGGTGGCTGCTCTATCGCGTGCAGTTTGAGGGGCGGGTGATTGCAGTCGTTTTGGCCGTTATTTTCTGTGGATTGGCGATGTGCGCGATTGGGTATGTCATCGCCAGCCTGGCGCGTGGCGCGCGTACAGCCCAGGTCGCCGGCATGGTGATCTTCTATCCGATGATGTTCCTCTCCGGGGCCAGCCTCCCGCTTGAGCTGTTACCCGAAGGTATCCGCAAAGTGGCAAACTACCTGCCACTCACCTACGTGGTCAAGTTGCTGCGCGGACTCTGGTTTGGCGATACCTGGGGAGATCATCTCCTCGAGGTAGCCGTCCTTGGGGGTGTGCTTGTTATATGCACAATCGTGGCCGCCCGCTTCTTCCGCTGGGAATAGTCAAAAAGGAGTCGAGAAATGGATGATTATCGAAGTTATTACGAGGAAGAGGAACCCTCGCCAAAACCAAGAAGCCGATGGCTGGGCGGCTTGATCCTCGGCCTGATCCTCGGTGGCATCATCGGCTTTGTGGTTGGCAGCGGGAATCCGGGCGGTTTTTTCGACGATATGCAGGGCAGTTTCGCCGGCGAAAGTGTGTGGATTATCCTCACCATTATCGTCGTTTTCGGCGTAGCCATGCTCAAAAGTGTGTTCGTGCGTAGAAACAACGGCGGGAACGCACAAGCGGCGCGATTGCTGTTGCTGATGCTCGGGGCCATTCTGGCACTAGCTTTCGGCGTGCTCTCTTTCCTTTTCGCCGGGCACTGATCTATGCAGGATGAGATGATGACTTCAGACACCAACGGCGAACGCATCACCGTCTTTATCGTTGACGACCATGACGTGGTCCGCAAAGGGCTGCGCTTCTATCTGAGCGCGCATCCCGACATCGCCATCGTGGGTGAAGCGGGCGACAGCCAG
>JAFGSL010000728.1 GCA_016934645.1 Anaerolineae bacterium | reverse complement strand
TGTCTCAGGCTGGGCTGCGCCTGCGCCATAAACACCTCGCGTTCCCGCGTCCCAAAGAACGTGATGAGCACAGCCAGCGCCGCCGTCGCGCCGAAGATGACGCCCATCGTCATCACGCGCGGCGCATTCTGTGGCGTGAACGAGCCGACGATGGCCAGCGGTAGTGTGAACGAGATCAGACTGCCCAGAATGGAAAAGAACATCCGATACGAGGTGAGGGCCGTGCGTTCGTCGTAATCCGGCGTCAGTTCGGGGGTGAGGGCGAAATAGGGCATGTAGACGAACGTTGCCGCTGCGTCGAAGATGACGTAGGCCAACGCGTAGTACACGGCCAATGCGACGTCGCTGGTCCATGGTGGTCGCCACCAGAGCAGCATAAAGACCATGGCGTAGGGGATCGCGCCGAAAAGGAGGAAAGGGCGGCGGCGTCCCCAACGCGTCCGCGTGCGGTCGGAGATGTGGCCGATGAGCGGATCGTTGATGTAGTCCCAACTGCGCCCGATGAAGATGGCGACGGCGGCGATACTCGGCGCGATTCCGACCACATCCGTAAGAAAGATGGCGAAATACGCGCCAAGTAGCGTGGAGGTCAGGCTGAAGCCGGTGTCGCCTACGCCGTAGAAGAGCTTGGTGCGGCGTGAAAGCCGGGTTGTAGAAGGCGATATGTCCGTTTGTGCGTTCTTTTGCATATGATCCTCTTGTAAACCTTGCGAAGGTTTCTGAACCTTCGCAAGGTTGGCTGGAGGCATCATACGCCGGTTTGGGATAAAAGCAACGGCCTAGGTAGTTCCAAGAGTTAAATTACGCAACAACGAGGGCAAACCCTTGGGAAAACGCCAGAGTTTGGACGATTTATTTCCTTGGAACGGCCTTAGCGCTCCGTCGCCGGGGTTGGAGACGCAGCGAATTGTGCGAAGGTGATCCACACCAGTGCCAGCACCGCCGTAAGCTGAACCACGCTGCTCAATCCCGTTTGTAGATTTTGCATGGTGAGGATTGCGCCGCGCTCAGTGTTGTATAGGGTAAGGAAACGCGCGATTTCCGCCAGGGTCATCCCTATAAATGGGAAGACCGTCATCCCGACCAGTTGTTGGTGGGTGGTGCGCGCCCGCAGGACCCAAATCACCGGCAGGATCAGGATAAAGAGGGTGGGCAGAGTCTCAAGCAGACGCGTCATAGCATAGGCGTCTGTCCAGATGAGGATGGCGTAACTGGGGTCGATGATCCCGTCTGCAAACCACCAGGCGATGCCCAAAACGAACTGGGCCGCGTACAGACGATCGCGCGACGCTGCCAGCAAGCCAAGCGTTGCCGGGAGTATGACGAGGAGAACCGAATAAAACCCCATCACCGGACCAGAGCCAATGAAGATGCCAAGCGCGATCCAGGTGAAGATGGAAAATCGAATGTGGCGACGCTGCGCCCACAGGACACTCAGGCAGGCGACCACAAAGGCCAGAGGGATGAGCCAGCCAGTCGCCACTCGACTAAGCAGTGGCGGGGGCGTCCCACCATCCTGCTGGAAGAGAATTCTGGCGACCGTCAGTGGCAGCCCGTAGATGGCGAGACTGGCAATCGGGTAAACCCAGCGCGCGAGGCGGCGTTCGCGCCGCCAACTCCACAACAGCAGCCCACTTGCTAGGTAGACATAACCTAGTTCCAGCCAGCCCGGCAGCCAAGGTAGCAGACTGGTGCGTATGAGCATTGTCCACAATCCTGGCAGGAGTGCCAATGACACTTGCCGCCAGGGCAGTGGCGTCAGCGGTTGATTTGCCAGCCCGAGCTGAGCGGCAAGGTGCAGGTGTTCCTGAATCGCAGTTGTGACCAAATCCCGGAGGGTGCGCAGCCACACTTGCAGCAGTCCCCAGATGCGTTGGTGGGTGTAAGCCTCCTTGCACTGATCCTGGAAGAGCTGTACCATTAATGGTCCATAGTCTTGCCGGTGCGCGCGCGGATACAGCCAAAGGAGCGCTGCGTAAATTCTGATGCTGGTTTGTACTTTCGTCGGCTGCGCCATCATGCCACCTCCGGCGTGAGGAGGGGCTTTGTTAGCAAGTCCCTTTGTTGCGCCAGTTGGACCGCTTTGGCGAGGCGTGCGGCTTCGAGCGCCAGCACTCGCGTGCCCAGGCCGGTCAGGCAATAGTAACGCCGGCGGCTGTCATCCATCTCCGGGTCGGGGCGTTCATCGGATTCTGCGATTAGATCGGCGGCTAACATCCGTTTGATGGAACCGTATAATGTCCCTGGCCCCATCTTGACGTGCCCATCGGTGTGCGCTTCGACAGTTTTCATAATGCTATAGCCGTGCCGTTCCCTATCGGCTAGCGCCAGGAGAATATGAAACACGGTGGGCGTCAAGGGAAGCAGAGCTTCCGGATTTTGACTCTCTGAGATACTCATTGGGTTACCTCCATAAAAATATATCCCTAAAAGATATATCTGTTACGGATATATCTTAGAACAAAAACGAAAACTGTCAAATGAAAAGAAGTGTTGGCACGGTGCGCATTTTGACCTTTTGACAGTGCAGAGGCATAATAACAGACTGTGCTACAACTATCAGCAGAAAATGGACGCGATGAAGCTGCAAAACGGCTAGAAATGCCCTTGGATTAGGCCCCGTGGCCTGGTAGCGTGTAAGGAAGGGGGTGAAACGGACAAGTGACACATAAGATGGCGCACTTTTCAACTGAGACAAAACACATTCAAGTCAAGTCACAAACAGAAAGGAGTTTGAAATGGGTACACGTAGAAGGCTGATGGTGAGTGGAATCCTGATTTTGGCCATACTGGTCGTATTGGCAGTGGCCGTAGGCTTTACCCTGGCCCAGGAACCCGGGCCAAACGTAGACCTCAATGAAGCGCGATCTGAAGCAACAACGCCAGTATACAATGTCATTCCAATCCAGGGACGGTTGACCGATGATAATGGTAATCCCATTGATGGTTATCGCACCATCACCTTTTCTCTCTACGCTACATCATATGACACGGTCACTTTATGCCAGGACGATGACTCAGTGCATCTGGACAACGGGCTGTTCAACGCCGAGATGGACTGGTGCGAGTCTTCCGACATTGACGGTAAGCGACTCTACCTGGGTGTCCAGGTCGAGGGCGATGACGAGATGACCCCACGCGAAGCCATCTACCCCGTCCCCTACGCCTTCAGCCTGCGGCCAGGGGCCATCATCAGTGGCGCGACATCCTCCGCCATCCTACACATCGAAAACTGGCACAGCGCCGGACGGGGCTTGCGCGTCTACGCTATGAGCGAAACCGGCACCAACTATGCCGTGGTGGGCGGATCCAGGTCGCCGAGTGGCTATGGGGGATACTTTTATAGCAACGGAGGCGGCGTCGGCCTGCTCGGCAAAACAGACGTCATCACCAGTTTCGGAATCGTCGGTTTGCAGACGGACTATAGCATATCCGACTATGACACGGGAGCCTATTGGGAATCTGCCGGACTGTTCGCCGGTCGAAATGGAGTCGTCGGCCTGACCAAGGAGGATAGTGGCTGGGGTGTCTTCGGCGTTCACGACCCTGGCAGCGGCGGCGGCGCTGCCGTCAAGGGCGTGACGCTCTCTTCCAATGGCTGGAGCGGCAGCTTTACCACGGGCGTTGGGAACGGGGTCTATATCAGCGCACCCGCCGGGAAAAGCGGGCTGAACGTCGCCAGTGGGACCAAGAGCGCCGTCGTCGGCACCAGCGACGGCGCCCGCCTGCTCTACACCGAAGAATCCACCGAGGTCTGGTTCACCGATTATGGCTTTGGCAAACTCGACGACGGCGCGGTCATCATCCCCATCGACCCCACCTTTGCCCAGACGGTCAACCTGGAGGACGAACCCTACCACGTTTTTGTCCAGGTCTATGGGGCCGCCGAGGTTTACGTGACCAACCGCACGCCCACCCAGTTCGAGGTTCGCCTGCGTGACGGCGATCCGAACACCGAATTTTCCTACCGCATCGTGGGCAAACGATTGGGCTACGAGGACGACCGGCTGGAGCGCGCGCTCTGGGCCGACGATGATCCCAATCTTTCCCAATGAGCGGGAGGCAAATGATGAAACAGCTCACGTTTCTAATCTCCCTGGTTATCTTGCTTTTGTTGGCGAGTAGTGTCCTGGCGATGTCTTCAGACAACTACCGGTTGGACTGGTTCACCCTAATGACCGGGAGTGGTGGGAAGACCAGCTCTACAAACTATGCCGTCAACTTCACCGTTGGTCAGACGGTCATCGGCGCGCCTTCCAGCGCGAGCTATAAAGGCTGCTTGGGCTACTGGTGCGAAACTGGAGCAGGGCATAAAATTTATCTACCGCTGATCCTGCGGGGGGCTTGATACTGCTCAAGATTATACTGAAGGTACTAGGGAAAAAGACTCCCTCCCCCTGCGCAAAGCGCAGGGGGAGGGAGCTAAGTTTTCGTTCGGGGAGTTGTACTTTTACGATCGCTAAGATCAGGCGAGATCGAAACGGTCAAGGTTCATGACTTTGTTCCACGCTGCGACAAAGTCGTTTACGAATTTCTCCTGGCCATCCGCACTTCCGTAGACTTCCGCCAAGGCCCGGAGTTGGGAATTCGAACCGAAGACGAGGTCGATGCGGGTGCCGATCCACTTGAGTTCGCCCGTGGCGCGATCACGCCCCTCGAATAGGTCGGCGTCTTCTGCGGCAGGTTTCCACATCGTGCCCATATCCAGCAGATTTACAAAGAAGTCGTTGGTGAGTGTCTCTGGACGTTGGGTGAAGACGCCGTGCTGGGATTGCCCGTAGTTGATATTCAAGACGCGCAGTCCACCAATGAGCACCGTCATCTCCGGCGCGGTCAGCGTCAACAGTTGTGCGCGATCCACCAGCAGTTCCTCTGGCTTGACAGCGTATTTGGCTTTTTGGTAGTTGCGGAACCCATCGGCGACCGGTTCGAGGACGGCGAAGGACGCTACATCGGTTTGCTCCTGCGACGCGTCCGTGCGTCCTGGTGCGAAGGGAACGGTGATGTCGTAACCGGCATTCTTTGCCGCCTGCTCAACACCCGCGCAGCCGCCCAGGACAATCAAGTCGGCGAGTGACACCTTCTTGCCGCCGATTTGCGCATTGTTGAAGGCCTGCTGAATGCCGGCGAGGGTTTCGAGCACCTTTGCCAGTTGCTCCGGCTGGTTGACTTCCCAATCCTTCTGCGGCACAAGGCGGATGCGTGCGCCGTTCGCCCCGCCGCGATTGTCGGAGCCACGGAACGTGGACGCCGACGCCCAGGCGGTGTAGACCAGTTGGGAGACGGACAGGCCAGAGGCCAGGAGCTTCGCTTTGAGGTCGGCGATATCTTTCTCGTCAATCAGCTCGTGATCGACGGCGGGCACCGGGTCTTGCCAGATCAGCTCTTCCTCGGGAACTTCCGGGCCGAGATAACGCGAGCGCGGGCCCATATCGCGGTGCGTCAGCTTGAACCACGCGCGGGCAAACGCATCGGCGAACTCTTCCGGGTTCTTGTGGAAGCGCTCTGCGATCGGGCGATAAATCGGATCCATCCTCAACGACATATCTGCCGTGGTCATGATGGGCGTCACCCGCTTCGACGGATCGTGAGCGGCCGGCGCGTAATCCTTTTCATCCAGATTGACCGGCACCCACTGCCAGGCGCCGGCGGGGCTTTTCACCAGGTCCCAATCGTAGCCGAACAGCATGTCGAAATAGCCCATGTCCCACTGGATCGGGTTCGGCGTCCATGGGCCTTCGATGCCGCTGGAAATCGTATCGTCTCCCTTGCCGCTGCCGAAATTGCTCTTCCAGCCGAGACCCATCTCTTCGATGGGGGCGGCCTCAGGTTCACGATCGACGTGGGTCGCCGGGCCGGCGCCGTGGGTCTTGCCGAACGTGTGCCCTCCGGCAATGAGCGCGACGGTCTCCTCGTCGTTCATCGCCATGCGCGCGAAGGTCTCGCGGACGTCGTGACCAGAAGCCACCGCGCTCGGTTGACCGTTCGGTCCTTCTGGGTTCACGTAGATCAAGCCCATTTGCACGGCAGCGAGAGGATTCTCGAGATCACGATCGCCGCTGTAGCGCTTGTCGCCCAGCCACTCGCTCTCGGCTCCCCAGTATATGTCCTCTTCCGGCTCCCAGATGTCCTCGCGCCCACCGCCAAAGCCGAAGGTCTTCAAGCCCATCGACTCGATCGCGCAGTTACCGGCGAGGATCATCAAGTCGGCCCAAGAGATTTTCTTGCCGTATTTCTGCTTGATCGGCCAGAGCAGCCGGCGTGCCTTGTCGAGATTAATGTTGTCCGGCCAACTGTTGAGGGGAGCAAAACGCTGGTTGCCTGTTCCGCCGCCGCCGCGCCCGTCACCCATACGGTAGGTGCCGGCGCTGTGCCACGCCATGCGAATGAACAACCCGCCGTAGTGGCCGTAATCGGCCGGCCACCAGTCCTGTGAGTCGGTCATCAGCGCGTAGAGGTCCTCCTTTACGGCCGCCAGGTCTAGCGTCTTGAATTCCTCGGCATAGTTGAAGTCCTCGCCCATCGGATTGCCCTTGGCCGAGTGCTGGTGAAGAATTCTGAGGTTTAACTGGTTGGGCCACCAATCCTGGTTCGACGTGCCTTTGCTGACGGTGGGCATGGCGGGTCTGGCAGATTTTCCCGTTACCGGGCACTTGCTTTCTTCATTACTCATTTCTGTTCTCCTTATCGTTTTAGATTTGGGTCTGATATGCTGACTGTACGCTAACATTGCCATTTTCATCAGCAGATTAAGCTGATTTGGAAGATTATATTATTCCGAAACTTTGGGTTTGCCGCCACGTTTGTTAAGCATCACCTCCTTCGAAGCATGTTTGACTGGATTGCAGCATTTCAGGTGTCAATGTTCTAATGTGAGTGATGTGCAGCGTAACGCCGACCGCAACGGCGGCCAACAGCGCGCGCACCCACCAAAGCGTCACCGCGAAGACCGCAGTGACGCCAATCCCAACCCACAGCGCGACTAATGTCAGTGCCTTCTCTTGCAGCGTAATCGCACGGTATTCGCGATAATGCCGGATATACTCCCCAAACCACTTGTGGTGAATGAGCCAGTTATACAGCCGGCCCGAACTGCGCATGAAGCACGCCGCCGCCAATAGCAAAAAGGGGGTAGTGGGCAGCACCGGTACGAAGATACCGACAACCGCCAATCCCACTGCGAGAATGCCCGCCACCACCAAGAGCCATTTATGTAGGGTTGCTTTGTCCATCTCAGATCTCGACGCCAAATACCTCGCGGACAATCAGGCCGACCACGAAGCTCAACGCTGCGACACCCAGACTCAACCCCGCCATCTCCAGGAAGCGCCGCTTGAATGGCTCATCTTTAGCGATGGCGATGTAATAATTGAATACGGCGATGATAGCAACACCTACCGTTAGCGTCACCGCGAGGGCAACATAGTAGTTCTGGAAAACCAAGTAGGGCAGGATGAGGAGCAGGACTGTCACGATGTAGGCTGTACCGGTGTAGAGCGAGGCTTTCAACGGGTTCTTTTCTGTTTCTTCCGATTTGGTGGACAAATACTCGGAGGCTCCCATTGACAGTGCAGCCGCGATCCCCGTAATCGTGCCGCTCAAGGCGATCAGGCGTGTGTTTTGGAAGGCGAGCGTCAGCCCGGCCAACGTACCCGTCAACTCGACCAGCGCATCGTTAAGCCCCAGCACCATTGATCCGGCATAGCGCAGCTTCTCCTCGTCAAGCATGGCAATCAACTTCTCTTCGTGGATATTCTCTTCGTGCGCGATGGTCTCAGCTTCCGGAACCCATTGCTTCAGGTGGCCGTAGTTTTCCTGGGCGCCTTGTTCGCCGCGTTCCATCAATTTGATGCCAAACGTGAAGCCGAAGATGCGACTTATCCAATAGTACCACCAGATCTTCAACCGCTCTGGGTTGACCTCTTGCTGGGTGTGGGCCTTCCACTGATGAGCGTGGCGCAGTTCGTCGTCCGCGATCTTTTCGAGAATCTGCCGGTTTTCTGGCGCTTTGATTGTTTGTGCTAACCGTCGATAAATGTGGTATTCGGTGATTTCGTCACGCTGATACTCCAATAGCTCTTCGCGTACTTCCTGGCTGATGGACATATTTCCCCCTTTTTCAACCGTTTTCGCGTTGTTGGCACTCCGGGCAGAGGCCGTAGAATGTCACGTGATGTTTGAGAATTTGATACCCTGCTGTTTCCTCCGGTGTGAGGTTTAGGGCCTCAAAATCGTGATGGATATCAACCAAGGCGTGGCAACGTGTGCAGAACAAATGGTGGTGAGAATCCGTGTGGGTATCGTAGCGCAGCCGGTTCTCGCTCAGGTCTTGAACCTCGTTCAACCCACCCAATGCGACCAACTCGTGCAGCGTGTTGTACACGGTCGCGCGGGATATATCGGGCATTGTCTCCGCTATCCGTTGGTAAATTTCCTCTGCTGTGGGATGCGTGTCTTCACTCGCTAGCAATTCCAGAATGGCCCGGCGTTGCGGCGTGATTTTCCGCCCGCTTTCACGGAATAAATCGATAAGCATTTCAAGATTTGGCATTATACAGACCTTAATTATAAGGATTACTAATTTATAATAATTATAAACTAGAAACATCGAATGTCAAGAGTTAGCCAATATTTGCTATTGACATTTTTCTGTTTTAGTTTATAATATGAATAGTTTAAGTACAAATAACTTGGACATCGAGACGGATCTGATGGAGGATTAAAATGGCTGAGACAATTTACGATTTCACGGTGACATCAATGATGGGATTGCCAAAATCGCTGGCCGATTACAAGGGCAAGGTGCTGTTGATCGTCAACACGGCCAGCAAATGTGGCTTTACGCCGCAATTTGAGGGTTTGCAGGCGCTCTACGAGAAATACCGCGATCAGGGATTCGAAATCCTAGGATTTCCTTGCAACCAGTTTATGAACCAGGATCCCGGCACCAACGAAGAAATCCAGAGCTTCTGCCAGGTGAACTACGGGGTCACGTTCCCGATGTTTGCTAAAATTGATGTGAATGGAGCGAATGCGCATCCGCTTTACGCGTATCTGAAAAAGATCACTCCGGGCAAGTTGGGGCTGAAGGCGATCAAGTGGAACTTCACTAAATTCCTGGTGGATGCGCAGGGGAACGTGGTGAAGCGTTTTGAGCCTAATGTTGAACCGGCTAGCATTGAACCAGACATTGAAGCGCTCTTGCAATAAGCACAGTTTTCAGTAATCTATATCAAAGGGAGGAATCACGATGAAAGATCGAACACGACACATTGTTGTAGTGCTGACCATCCTGGTCACGCTCATCGTCAATATCTTGGCGAATGCTCTGCCAATCAATGGCCTGGACACTGGGGAAATATCCGACCGTTTCCAGGTATATTTTGTCCCGGCGGGTTACGTGTTTTCCATCTGGGGGCTGATTTACATCGGCTTGATAGCCTTCGCCATCTTCCAAGCGCTGCCATCGCAGCGGGATAATCCGCGCTTGCGGGCGACCGGTTGGTGGATCACTCTCGGTGGAGTGGCCAACAGCACGTGGATTTTCCTCTGGCACTATGAGCAATTTCCCCTGACGCTGATCGCCATGCTGGTATTGCTCGCCACGCTCATCGTCACCTATCTGCGCCTCGGTATCAGCCGGACGAAGGTGTCCACCGCTGAAACCTGGGCGGTGCGCGTGCCCTTCAGCATTTACCTGGGCTGGATTACCGTTGCGACGGCAGCGAACGTAACCTCGCTGCTTGATTATTTGAACTGGGGCGGGTTTGGGATTGCTCCCGAAATCTGGATGGGCATTGTCTTGGTCGCGGTGTTGGTGATTGCGACGTTGATGGCGTTCACCCGTCGTGACGTGGCCTATGCACTGGTGCTGCTGTGGGCCTTGGCCGGAATTTCGGTGAAGCATGCTGCCGTCACCGCCGTGGTTATTCCTACCTGGATCACCTTCGGACTGGTGGCGTTGACGTTGGTAGCGGCGTTCTTTGTACGACGGCCCCGGTTGGAGATAGCCCAATGAACGTTGGCATGGTTTTAAAGATCGTCGCGGCTTTGGGGACAGCGGCGACCGGGTTGCTGGCATTGGTGAAACCCTCCGCGGCCTACGGCTTTACCGGGTTGAAGGCGGAGGGAGCGCGCGGGGTGTCCGAGATGCGCGCGATTTTCGGCGGTTTGTTCATTGCGTTGGGCATTGCGCCGCTGTTTCTTGGCGCGACCGCGTATCAAATGTTGGGTATCGGTTATCTTGCGATTGCCGTGGTGCGTGCGTTCTCCATTGTGTTCGATAAATCGTATGCGCGATCCAACATCATCAGCCTGGTGATTGAAATTGTGTTCGGAACATTTTTGATCGTATAGCAGGAGGTGACCATGCCAGTACGCATTGTGACGGATAGCACATGTGATTTGCCTGCCGAAACGATTGCCCGTTACGGTATTGGCGTCGTGCCGCTTTATATCAACATAGGCAAACAGGGTTTCCTGGATGGCATTGACATCACACGCCAGGAGTTCTATGAGAAGTTGCCTGCGTTTCCGGTTCATCCTACCACCGCCGTGCCGTCGCCACAAAAATTCCGCGCGATCTACAATGCTTTTGCCGATGAGGGTGCGACGCACATTTTCTCCATCCACATCTCGGTGGCCTTGAGCGCTGTGGTGGATATGGCGCGTACTGCGGCCCACGAGACTACGTCCGTGGGGGTCACGGTGCTGGATGCCCAACAGTTGAGTTTGGGAACCGGCTTTCTCGTCGAGACGGCGGCGAAACTGGCTGCTGCTGGTCACTCCGTCGCCGACATCCTGACGGCGCTCAATGCCCAGATCCAACGCACGCACGTCTTCGCCGCGCTTGATACGTTGGAGTTTCTGAGACGCAGCGGGCGGATGAATCGCTTTGTAGCCGGCCTCGGCTCGCTCCTGCAACTCAAGCCGATTATGACGATGCACGCCGGCAAACCCGGCTCAGAAAAAGTCCGCACACACGAGCGCGCCATCCAACGGGTGCTCGAAATGCTACGCGAGGCGGGTGTGCTGGAGCGCGTCGCCATCGTTCACACCCACGCGCCCGACCGCGTCGCCGAACTGCGCGAAAAGGCGGCGGCGCTGCTACCGGAAGGCGACCTCCTGGCGGTGGATATTACCCCGGTCATCGGCGCACATATTGGGCCGGGCGCAGCAGGGTTTGCGGTGATCAGTGCGCTGTAAAGGAGCGATTGTATGGATTTCTTATCGGTTTATCTCATCCTGGGCCTACTCATTCTTGGCTTGATGACAGCATTGTGGCTCGTCAGCCTCGCGCTCAAGAATTCCAGCATCGTGGATATTTTTTGGGGAACAGGATTCGTCATTACCGCGTGGGGCGCTTTTTTGCTCACGCCTGGCGGCGTGCCGGCGCGCAAAGCGCTGCTCTGCGGACTCGTGTCGCTGTGGGGACTACGCCTCTCGCTGCACCTCCTCGTCCGCAACTGGGGCAAGCCGGAGGATTTCCGCTACCAGAAGTGGCGCCAAGAGACCGGCGCGGCGTGGTGGTGGAAGAGTTTCTTCAAGGTGTTTTTCCTGCAAGGGGTTGTCATGTGGATCGTGGCGGCTCCGCTGGTTGTCGCGCAGATCGGCGCGCATACGCAGCGACTCATCTGGCTCGATTTTCTCGCCATTCTGGTTTGGCTCGTCGGCTTCTTCTTTGAGGCCGTCGGCGACTGGCAGTTGGCGCGTTTCAAGTCGAACTCAGCTAACAAGGGCAAAGTGCTGGACAGCGGCGTCTGGCGGTATACTCGCCATCCCAACTATTTCGGCGACGCGACGCAATGGTGGGCCTACTACCTCGTCGCGCTGGCTTCTGGCGGTTGGTGGACGATCTTCAGCCCGATCGTGATGACCGGCTCGCTGCTGCGCGTCTCCGGTGTGACGCTGCTGGAGAAATCTTTGAAGGAAACAAAGCCCGGGTACAAAGAGTACGCCGAGCGAACGAGCGAATTCATTCCGTGGTTCCCGCGCAAAGGGAAGTAATGCAGGCTGAGGAATGAGGACTGAGTCATCATGGATTTACAGAATACGCAATCCGAGGACAGGAGACTTTATGAAAATAGCAAAAATCATCGCTATCATTAGCTTACTCGCAATGACCAGCGTGATTATTTACGCTTTTGCGGCCGGCGACTTCAGCGCAGAGGGGGCGTGGATCACGTCGCATCCGTGGGGAATTGTATCCCTGGTGGATTTGTACGCGGGTTTCAGCATTTTCTCGCTGTGGATTGTGTACCGTGAAAAGTCGCCGGTCGCCGCCGTCGTCTGGGTCGCGCTGATGATGGTCTTGGGGAATTGGACGGCGGCGTTGTATGTGTTGCTCGCGCTCGTGAGGTGTCGGGGGGATTGGCAGAAGTTTTGGATGGGAGGCGATTAATCCCGGCCGCCCTTGGCCAGCTTCATGATCTCATCCCGATCCGTGTATATCCGCACCAGTTTGCCGTCTCGCATCTGGAGTACCCGATCCACGTATTCACACATTCGCAGATCGTGGGTGACCATGATGCCGGCGCGCTGCCGCTCGTGGATCAGTCCCGCAAAGGTTTCCACCACCTGATAGGCGCGTTCTGTGTCCAGACTGGCGGTCGGTTCGTCCGCCAGCACCAGGCTAGGATTATGGATCAGCGCACGGGCGATAGCGACGCGCTGTTGCTGCCCGCCCGACATTTGTCCGGGCAGGTTGTTTAGCCGTTCACCCAATCCCAGCCGGGCCAGCAGTTCCCGCGCGCGCAGTTTGCCGGCCTTGTCCAGCCGCCGGTTCAGGCGCAGCATCAATTCGACGTTCTCGACCGCGCTGAGATAAGGCACCAGGTTATTCGCCTGGAAGGTAAAGCCGATCTTCTCCCGGCGCATGACAACCCGCTCGGCATCACTCATCCCGGCCAGGTCTGCTCCGTCGAGCAGGATTTGCCCGGAATTGGGCTTCAGCAACGCCGCCAGCATCGAGAGCATCGTCGTCTTGCCGGAGCCGCTTGGGCCGACGAGCGCCACGAACTCGCCCGCCGCCACTTGCAGTGACACGTCATTCACGGCAAAGATCGTACCGGCATCCACTTGATATTTCTTGACCACGGCGTGGGTCTCAAGGGCATACGTGGTGTGTGTTGTATGGTTCATGAGTTCAACCCCAATGCTTTGAGCGGCTCGATACGGACCGCGTAACGAATGGAGACCAATCCACCGGCCGGCCCGATCAACAGGAGCGCAACCAGTGCAATCGCCGAGGTGGTCCCGTTGAAGACAATGGGCACCGTGGGCGGAAAGAAGAGCGAAAACAGGAATGTCAGCAGGCCGCCGATGGCTACCCCCACGGCCGTGATGACCACGATCTGGATCACAGAAGCCCAGGCCACAATTGGGTTGGAGGTGCCGATCGCCTTGAGCACGCCGATCTGGGAGACCTTTTGCAGGATTTGGATCTGGAAGAAGCCGCCGATGACCAGGATGCCGATGAAGAGGGTAAAG
>JAFGSL010000116.1 GCA_016934645.1 Anaerolineae bacterium | reverse complement strand
TCGGCAGCGGAGCCGAAGATGCCGCCGAACAGACTGCTCGCCGTATCCAGCACCGAGGCCGCCGTGCCTACCGCCCACGCCTGGAACGGTGTCCGATACCCCGTGCCGCAGCGGTTGCAGTGAAACTCAAACTGAAACCCCCGGTCGTTGCTCAGGTCGCCGTAATTGGAAACGAACTCGATCTCGTCGCTCATGGATACAATGCCTCCTGCGAAATAGTCCAAAGTCAAAAGTCTCAAGTCCAAAGTCTTGACACCCCTGTACTTTGTTCACATACGCATTGTATCACGTTTGTCAATCTGTGGAAGAGGGTGCACTGTCTGATAAAAAAATGGGCGGTGGAGTACCCCCATGACTCCACCGCCCTTTCACGTCGGCAGCCCTAGGGCTGCTTTGAACCATCTCTGACGCGAAGCGATTTTCCCCAGGCGAAGCTGACTTCCTCGCCACCCAGGGTCTCCATCCGCACACCCAGATCCTCGAACGTGACGTCCAGGGCCAGCACAGCCTTGCGGAACGCGGCGAACGAGCCATCTGTTGCATCGGATCCCACGATGCAGAGCCAGACGGTGTGCTGCCCGTAAGCACGCAGTTCGTGGTAAGCCGTCAGCCCGGTGCGGACGGGAGTGAGGGCTTGGGACGCGGTAAGGGCCACGTGCCCGTCATTCTTTTGGGCGAATACCCAATTATCTTCAAATGCAATCTCGTCGAAGGCGAGGGCAGGGAAGTAGGCGTGGGTGAAGCCTAGCCAGTCATCTTCCGGCAGTGCATGGATTGCGATCAACGTTTCTCGCCACTGGGCTACGGCTGGGAGAGTGACGTTGCCCAACCAGCGATTGGGTAGATGGTCGGAAGATTCGCTCAAGTTTGCCGGGTGATTGACAAAGACCACAGCGTCCGGCCCCAAGGTTGCCTGCCAAAGATGCTCATCCGCCCCGCGCTCGCCGGGACGGTATCCGGAGACTGAATCGAGCATCACGTCTGGTGTGCGGTAGAGTGCCTGTGTGAGTTGTGGCTGGGCGTTGAGAAGCGTTTGCCAGGCCGTGCGTCCCGTCCTCAGAGGTGCTTGCGTCCAGGTGACAGCTTTTTCAGTGGACGGCAGCGCGTAAGCCAGCGCTAACGGCTCATAGGAGGAGATGGCTAGACTCACCGTGCCCGCCATGTGACGGTTGTACACGCCGACACCCCAAAGCAGACGGCTGATTCCTGCTGCATCTGAAAGACGGTGACTGGTTGCCATCGGTGCGGCCGTCCGCCGGAAAGCGGAACTCAGCACCCCTTGGAAGGCGTATTGATCGAGCGCCATGAAGAGAGCGTCAAGGGCGCTGCGGCTCAGTTCGCGCAGTCGCGCCTCTTCGGCCAGGTCGAGAAGGTGCGCCAAGGCAACGACGTTAGCTTCCACCGAACAACCCCCCTCACCGGCAGTAAAGGCCGTTTGCCGTTTCAGTTCGCTCCACAGTTGGCCCTCGCTCTGCCGGCGCAGCGTCGCCCCCGTGTTCCCGGCAGTGTCGAGGATGCGCTGCGGATAGAGTTGGCCGGCCAACAGCCGCCAGGTGAGGGCTAGCAGCGGGCACCCGGCAGATGCTGACGGCTGCTCAGGCAGTTTCGCCGCCAGAAGCTCCTCGACCGCATTGCGTGTGGGTGCGTCGAGGGTCCCAGTTGCTGTGAGCCGCGTGACCAGTCCCAGGAGGCCCATCCATTCCACATCGCTCTCCAGTGCGGCAGCATGCTCAACCAGGACTGTAAGCCGTTCCGTATCCGGGTCAGCGTCTGGCCCCAAGGCCAGACGGGCTATCTCAGAAAAAGCCGAATTCTCGCGTTTGGCCGCATCCTGAAGCGCTTCCAGGCGGCGGTCGGCATACGTCCCGTAGGGTTCGGTCGAATAGGCATTGTCAACAATATGGACTGGCAGTTTGTATTGGTAGCGTAGTCCATAGGAGTATTCAGCAATCGGCGCGCGAAACACGACAAAATAGTCGCCCTCCCAGATGCGCGCCGGATGACCGGCATCGATGCTCAAACCGGCTTCGACATAGGGAGACTGTTCCACATAGATGCGATGCCGCGCATCCTGGATTTGCACCTCGCATTCACCGGAAAGATCCAGGTCCGTGGGCCAGTTCACACGCACGCGATTGCCTCGCACGTCCACCACCGACTCCAGATAGGCTGTCTCCAGCAATTGCTCGTAGTATTGGCGCAGCGCGACATCGGCGGTTTCCGTGGGAAGGAGAACAAGCAGGGGCTCAGGTTTGCCGGTTTGCACGATTTGGAGCGCGCCCCCCACCGAGAAGGGGGAGACGGCAGGTATCTCGAAGCGTAGCAGGACCCCATTGTGGCCTGCGTTTAGCTGGGCAGGTAGCGATACGTGTTTTGCTGCAGAACCGTGTTCGATATCCAGGCCCGACAAGGGCTCTCCGTTGATCCACAGAGCGGTGGGGCCATAGGCGGTGAGGACCAAGATCACCTCACGTGTTGAAGGAATCTCTACCTGCGCGTAGGCCCAGACGTGCGCAGGGCGGGGATCACCGGTGACCATCAGATCGATGAAGTGGTCATCGAGCGTCTTGTAGTAGATCCAGCGCATTTTAAGTCCGTCATGCACGAAGGATGTGTTTTCCGATGGGAGGCGCGTGATATCGGCTAGGTCCTCGGTCTGGTCTGCTGGTTTGGACTCTGCACCGGCCACCAGCCAATTGTGGATGTAGCCGTTCTGCAGTTCGTAGGTGAGGTAGGTTGTGGTGACGGGCGTTGAGTCCCACGACCATGCAGCCTGCGCCAGGCTGGTAGATGGAGTGCGCTCCGCGATGTCAAGCGTGAGCAAAGCACAACATCCAAGGGCTACAGCGAGAGCGACGATGACGCGTCTCAACCCTTTATTTATCATTCCTCTCCTTTCGTTCATTCACAAACGACTTGCGATCCTCTTTACTCTATTCGCAGGGTGTGTGCTAAACGTGAGTGAAACGTGAGTACATCGTTAGTAATTTGTGCGAAAGATTCCGCTTTTGTCTAAAAATATGCTACAATGGCATACAGGGAGTTGGCTTTTTGCTATCAGCGAAAGGAGGGCAATGAGCCACCTGGTACTATCTTTACTTGGCTCCTTCCAAGCCACGCTGGACAGCGCACCAATCACCACCTTCGAATCCGACAAGGTGCGCGCGCTGCTGGCCTACCTCGCCGTGGAACACTCGCGCCCGCAGCGCCGCGAGATGCTGGCGGGATTACTCTGGCCGGATATGCCCGAGCGTGACGCGCGTACCAACCTGCGTCACGTGCTGGCCAACCTGCGCAAGGCGATCGGAGATCGTGACGCCGCGCAACCCGTCTTACTCACCGGCCGCCAGACGCTCCAGTTCAACGTCGAAGCCGACTACGGGCTGGATGTGCAAGCGTTTACCGATGCTATCGCCGCCACAACTGCTCACATCCACACCAAGCTGGAAGATTGCGAGACGTGCGTTGCTCGTTTACGCGAAGCGGCGGGACTGCACAGCGGCGAGTTCCTCGCGGGCTTCTCGCTGGATAGCGACCTTTTCGAGGCGTGGATCACTACTTGGCGTGAGAAACTACACATCCAGGCGCTGGATGTGTTGGATCACTTGGCGGCGCACGCCGAGCAGCGCGGCGACTACGCGGAGGCCATTCGCTATGCCCAACGCCAGGTTGACCTGGAGCCGTGGCGCGAGAGCGCGCACCGGCAGTGGATGCGGGCCTTGGCGTGCAGCGGTCAGCGCGGGATGGCCCTGGTGCAATACGAAGCCTGCCGCCGCATTCTGGAAACCGAACTGGGCATCGAGCCGGAAGCCGCGACGACCGCCCTCTACGAGAACATCCGCCGTGGTGAACTTCAACCGCCGGTTAAATCCGCCGACACGCAATCCATTTCTTCTGAACCGCTGGGGCCGGTCTCCGACCGTGTCCCCCTGTCTCCGATTTCCCCAGCGCCTTCTGCCGCTACACCTCTGCTAGAAGGCGAACGGCGCGTGGTCACGTTGTTGCTGGCAGACCTGCGTGGCACAGCAGCACTGTCGCAGTACGCGGACACCGAAGCTTGGGCGGAGCTGATCACGCCCGCGTTGCACCTGCTGGGAGCGGAGATCACGCGGCTGGGGGGTAGTGTGGAGCAGTATCGCCGGGATGGTCTGACGGCGTGCTTTGGCGGGCAGGTCGCGCACGAGGACGACCCGGAACGCGCGGTGTTGGCTGCCCTGGCGATGCGGAAGGCTCTTGCCGCCTATCTTGCGGAGAGCAATGCGACGGACCTGAGCCTGACCGTCAGCGTGCATACTGGCGAGGTGATTTGCACCCCTATCGGCGACACAACGTCGATGCTGAGCACGGTTGTCGAATCTGCCGAGATTAGCCAGGCCAGCCTGGACCCCGGCACCATCTGGGTCAGCGACGAGACGCACCGTCTGGTTGCCCCGCTGTTCACGTGGACCTTCCTTGGGGAGAACGGCTATGAACCGTTGGCGCATTGGCCACAGGTTGACAAAGGGCGGGGCATTGCCGGGCTATCTTCGCCGCTGGTGGGACGCGACACCGAGTTGCAAGCGCTGCGAAAAGTAATTGAGCGCCTGCGTTCCGGCATCGGCGGGATTGTCACCGTCGTGGGTGAAGCCGGCATTGGAAAATCACGCCTCGTCGCCGAGCTACACAAATCAATCACTCTGCAATCACCGAATCTGCAGTGGATCGAGGGCCGCTGCTTTTCGTACGCCACCAGCAGTGCTTACCAGGTGTGGCGCGATATGCTGCACGCGTGGCTGGACGTCCCGGCGGATGCGGTGACAGAGGAGGTCGTCGATACTTTGCGGCAGCGTGTGCGCACCGTGTGTCCGGATGCTTTCAGCGACGTTTACCCTTTCCTGGTGTGGCTGCTATCCCTGCCGTTAGATGCAGTCGCCACGGCACGACTGCGTGGGATTGAGGCTGAGGGCTTGCAGGTCCTTACCTTTCGCGCTGTAGAAACTCTCTTGGAAACAGCCGCCCAACAAACACCGTTGGTCCTCGTCTGCGAGGATTTGCACTGGGCTGATGCCATTTCGCTAGCGCTGCTGGAACACCTGTTGGCCTTGACCGACCGCGTGCTGCTGCTTTTTGTCTGTATCTTCCGCCCAGAACGCGAGCGCGGCTGCTGGCATATCCGTGAACTCGCTGCTCGCACCTACGAACACCGGCACATCGATGTGCGCTTGAAGGTGCTTTCGTCGGACGAAAGTGCGCAACTTGTCGGCAATCTCTTAACTATCGAATCTCTGCCACCGGAACTGCGTGGGCGCATTCTCGAACGGGCCGAGGGCAATCCCTTTTACGTGGAGGAAATCGTCCGTTCATTGATTGACAATGCCATCATCATCTACGATGAAAGCACAGAACAGTGGCACGCCACGCAGGCGTTGGGGGATTTCACCCTACCCGATACTTTGTACGGTGTGTTGATGGCGCGCATCGACCGCCTGCCGGTGGGAGCCAAGCGGGTGCTGCAACTGGCATCGGTGATCGGGCGCATTGTCTCCTACTCGTTGTTGGCGGCGATTGCTGAGCGTAGTACCCTGGATGCCCATCTCGTGACTCTGCAACGCGCGCGGATGATGCGCGAACAGGCGCGCTTGCCGGAACGCGCGCGCGTTTCTGAACGCGCCTTTATCTTTCACCACCAATTTACGCTAGAAGCAGTTTATGGTGGGTTGCTGCGTCGCGCGCGTCGTGTTCTCCATCGCCGCGTGGCCGAGGCTTTGGAAACTCTGTACCCGGAGCACATTGAAGAGAATCTCGGGCTATTCGCCTATCATTGGGATCGGAGCGGGGATGTAGAACAGGCGAGGAACTATCTGTGCCGTGCCGCAGAGCAAGCGACAGCGCAATTTGCTAACGCGGAGGCCGCTGACTATTTGGAACGCGCGCTTGCCTTAACGCCAGAGACCCTTTCCACCAAACGATACGATCTTTTACTGAATCTAGAACAACTTCACGATCTCCAAGGTTTACGAGAGCTTCAGCTCAACGATTTAGATAAACTTCAGGCACTTGCACAAACTTTGAATGATGGAACACCAACAGGAGCCGAACGACTTGGTGAAGTATACCAACGGCGCGCACAGCATGCGTATCTTTTAGGCAAGTTTGACGAAGCGATCGTAGCATCACAGCAGACCATTCGATTGGCAACGATCGCGCGGAGTGTACGGCTTGAGGCCCTCGGTCACTTGATATGGGCACGTGTACTCCGATCGCACAATGCTCAAATCGAAGACACCGAGGCCCACCTGACTGAAGCCATCACCTTAGCTAGAGCGGAACGCCTAGATAATATAGAAGCACAAGCCTTAGCTGAGATGGGACTTCTATATAGCTTGCTCTTACACAGATTTGATCAAGCAAGAAGTTGCCTCAAACGGTGTTTTACGCTCTACCAAAACTTGGGTGATCGTTTAGGAATGGCTAGAGCACAAGGTCATATCGGAGCTTCATATCTCTGGCAGGGCGATTTAGTCACCGCTCGAGACTACCAAATGCGCGCTCTCCGTTTGCATTATGGTATTGGAAATTTGCGTGAACAAGGCTGGGTGTTGGAGGGCCTTGGAGAAACTACAGTTGGGTTGGGGCTTTACGCTGAAGGATCGGCATATTTGCAGCGGTCACAAAATACTTTCCAAAAGGTTGGTGAGGTATTTGGAGAAGGATATGTGTTATCTTATTTGACAAGAGTTTGCTTAATTCTAGGTCAGTATGAGGAGGCTGGATTATGTAGCGAACGGCAACTGCAGATAGGACAGGATCTTGACGATTTAGGATTCAGAATAGTAAGTAATATTTGGCGAAGCGAGATGGAATTTTGCCAAAGAAACCCAGAAACTGCACTAGAGTTTGGTCAGCGGGCATTCACCGAAGCTCAGAAAGGAGCTACCTGGCGCAAATTTGATGCTTTGTTGGTCATCGGTCAAGCGTTGGCCGCACTGGGTGATCTTGAGGAAGCTACAGTGACCTATAAACGAGCTTTAGAAGTGGGTGACAAACCCGGTCGCCGAGCATCAGCGCTCGTTGGCCTCGCAAATATCTACACGCATCAGGGCCAGATTACCGAGGCTTTAACGTATGTGAACGAAGTATTGTGCGAAATCGATACCGCGGACCTGATTAGCCAGACTCTCTACCCCGCCGGAATTTACCTGATGTGTTATCGAGTGCTAAAAACTGCACAAGATGAACGAGGGGATGCTGTTCTTGAAAAGGCCCACACATTGCTCCAGGAACTGGCCGCAAGAATTGACGATGAGGTCTTGCGGCGTTCGTTTCTGGAGAACGTAGCTGCGCACCGGGATATTGTCACTGAGTGGGAACGCGTGCATACAGGTGTGGGCTGAGGCCATTGTGAGATTATGTAGCCTTCCATCAACAAATTGAGCGGATTCTGATCTATCGAATCCGCTCAATCTGTTGATTAATCTGCTGATGTCTCTTCGTCTACCGCTTGCCCTTCTTCTTCCGCAGCGCCACGAGGATCAGCACAACGGCGACGCCGGCGATGACGCCGGGCAACCAGGCGGGCGGCTCAGGCAGGGGTTCGGGAAGCTGTGCGGGTGGCGTCTTGGCGGCGTCCCAGTTGACTTTGCTGGCGCGCGCGCCGGTGGTGCTCGCGCCGGTGAAGTCCGCGCCGCTCACGTCGACGCGCTTGAGTGTGGTCCCGGTGAGGTCGGCTTCGGTCAGATCGGCGTCTTTGAGGTTGGTGCCTGTGATCTTTGCGCCGAGCAGCTTGGTGCCGCGCAGTTGGCTGCCGGTCAGGTTGACGCCCATCAAAGCACTGTCCGTCATCTCTGCGCCGGAGAGGTCGCTCTTTTCGAGGTTGACGCCCATAAACTTCGCGGCGGTGAGCTTGGCTTTGGTGAGCACGGCCTTGAGCAGATTGACGCCCATCATCTTCGCTCCGACCATGTCGGCGTTGGCGAGGTTGGTATCGGGCATGTCCGCACCCGCGAAGATGCCGCCGGGAATGTTCGCGCCGGATAGGTTCACGCCGGCCATCTTCATGCCCGCGAACTTTGCGCCTGCCAGGTCCATACCGCTGAGATCGGCGCCGGTCAGGTCGCGCGTGGTGCGCATCTTTTCAAAAACCTGCTCGGTGGTTAGCTTGACGACTGGTTCGGTCACGGTCGGTTCAACAGTGGTGGTTTCTTCACTCATTTCGATAGCTCCTTTCTCGTGTCGGATAATTTTTCAACGCCCGTACTGCGTTCGCACAGGCCATGTACCAATACGAGTCCTCGGTGAGGAAAGTTGCGATGTTCTGGGGTGTGCCGGGTTCAACCTCTATTTCAATATGGCGAATGCTTGAGTAACGAAAAAACCTGACAGGTTTTCCGAAACCTGTCAGGTCTGCTTCATCTACTACTGCCCCGCGACAAATTCTACCGCCGCATCGTAACGGGCGTAGGCGTGCTCGACCAGCGCTTCGATAGCCGCGTAGAAATTGGCTCCCGACCGCAAGAAGGTGTGCTCCGCGTTTTCGGCGAGGACGTAAGGTTCGATCATCTCGGCCAGTTCGTTATAGGTCGTCTCCATCTTTTCGGGATCGAACGCAGTGTTGATGACCGCGTCCACGTAGGCCACGTACTGCGCGTAGTAAACCTTGTCGTCCAGCAGGTAGCGGATCAAGGGCCAGTTATTGCCGACCTCGTTCAGACTGAGTGAGAGGTTGCCCCGCTTCCCGGAACTGAGTGCCTCGTTGTTGTCCCAGGGAATCCAGACGATCTGATCCGTCGTTGGATCGTGGTAAAGGTAGTAGTTGTGCGACATCGTCCCGTACGTGTCCCAGTTTTGCACCACGGTGTTGACCGCGAGCCAGTTGAGGAAGCCGTCTACATCGAAGACGGCTTCTAGCCCAGCGCGCCACGCTGCCGGATCGCTGGCCCGTGTGTCGGCGTGTAGCGCGTCGAACAGGGCCTGGATGTCGCTCCAATCCTCCTCGCTCGCGTTGGTCTGCTTGTCGAATGAAGCCTCGCTGAACGTCCCCTCGGCGAAGGTCGCCCCGTTGCCCGACGGTTTGTAGGCGTTGCCATCGCCGGCGACGTTGCCGTCATCATCATCAAACTGCGTCTCGATGACGGTATCATCCACCACCTCGACAGCGGTGTAGAGACCGAAGTAGACGGGACCGTCGCCGTAGTCGATGTAGACTTCGTAGAAGGCGGTTTGCGCGGCGGGCACGCTCGCTTCGCGGAAGATGTCGGCGGTCACTTTCTCGCGCAAGAAAGAGGCATCGTTGAAGTTGCTGGCGAAGGTCAGTTGCTCGAAGCCGTAGAAGCGCTGGTCGTCAATCTCAGGATACGCGTCCTCGAACTGGTCGAAGTCCAGGCGCAGTGGGAGCTTCATATTGCCGCTGTTCCACGTGGATCTCAACGACGAGTTGCCTTTGAAGCGTAGGCCCACGTTGGCCCACGTGTCATCCTCGAAGGCTACGGTGACGGGCACATAGATGGGATTTTCGCCGCCTTCCAGCGGCATCCCGCCTTCTGGCGGCATCCCGCCTTGCGGCCCGCCCATCGGACGGTCGCCTTGGGCTGCCGGAGGCGCCTGACCGGCGGGTGCGGCGGGGCGCTCCCGAGGTGCGTCGTCAGCGGGTGGGGCGGGGCGTTCCTGAGGTGCGTTGCCGCCTGGACGCATGGGTCTGTCGCCCATCTCCCCGGTTCGCGTGCCAGGTTCGCCATACAGCGATGCCATATCGTCCAACATCGCCTGCCAGTTCTCTGGCTCAATGACGATGTCGATGCGGTTGACCTCGTCCTGCGGGAAGACGACGTCGTAGTTGGGATCGGCGGACTTGGCGTGCGTGGCTTCGCTCCAGCCGTCCGGGCGGGCGACGCCGTCGTCTTCCCCGCTGTCGCTAGTAGTGCTTGTGGCCGTTGGTTGGGCCTCTTGCGCGAGCACTGCGGATGCGCCATTGACGGATGTAACGTCAGTTCCTGCGGTGTTGCAGGCTGAGAGCAACAAAGTTATGATCGTTATTATCAAGAGTAAGTTACGTTTCATTTTCGTTTTCCTCCAGGTTGTTATGGATCGCGGGCGTCCCGTCCGCACTTGAGCGGACGAGCCGTCCGCGTTCCTTCACCCTACGGTCGCCCGCGACCACCACCGGGACCGCCCATCCCGGGGCTCTGTCCGGTGACGATGCTGGCAATCGTAAAGCTGGAAACTTGTGTGCCGGCGGTGTATGTCCCGTCTGTGTACAGCCCGTCTGTTACTGTCCCCGTGGCCTGCCCGCCTGCATACACGATGTAGGTGGCCCCGTTCTCCATCTCCGGCGAAGAGATGACGACGGTTTGGTACGTCTTCGTCGGCGCGAAGGTCAGGATGTTCTCGCCGTCTTCGCTTTCGATGTGGACGATGCTGCCGGCCTGTCGTGTTTGCTGCAAGGTGATCAGCGCAGAATACTGCGTGGATGCGGTGCTGGGCGATTGTGCCATCCCCGCGCTGCCGACGGCGACGAGGAATCCGCCGTTGACCACCAGATTCCCGCCGACGTCCAGTGCGCCGTTCCCGTTGTTGATGGGGCCGTTGACGATGACGACCCCGGCATTAAGCGTGCCCATACCGTTGGAATCCAGGCCGTCGCCGCCCGCGTCGACGTAGATGTAGCCGCCGTTGATCTCCAGATAGCTCCCAGTCGAGATTGTCTCCATGCCCCGGCCTCCCATCATCCCGCCGCCCGTTCCATCGCTCACGTTGACGCCGTCGTCGCTGGATACGACTTGCACGGTTCCGTTGTTGATGATGATCACCGCGCTTTCGAGGCCTTCGTAGGACTGGGTGATGTTGACGTCGCCGTTGTTGATGACCAGCATCGCGTCGGCGTGTATACCATCATCGCTGGATGCCAGAACGAGGTTGCCCCCGTCGATGGTGAGTGTGCCGTTGGAATGGATCGCATCGTCTGCCGCCTGAATCTGAATCGTTCCGCCGGAGATCGCCAGATTCACGCCGGCCTTCAGCCCTTTGGCGCTGTCCACGGTGCGATCGCCCGAACCCGCCCCCGACGTGACCGTCAGATTGCCGCCGCTAATCGCCAGGCTCGTCTCGGCCTGGATGCCATCCAGACCCGCCATGATCGTGAGCGTGCCGCCTTCGATGGCGATGTAGCCCTTCTCCGCTTCCTCTGCATTGGTGGTCTGTAGCCCATCCGCGCCCGCGTTGATGGTGATCACGCCAGCCTTGCTCGCGATGGAATCCTTGCCCTTGAGGCCGTCGTTGGTCGCGTTAACCGTGATCGTCCCGCCAGTGATTTTGAGGTCGTCCTTGCTTTGGATGCCGTTGTTGTAGTTCGCGTTGACGGTGAGCGCGCCATCGCCGTTGATGGTGAGATCGTCGTGGCTGAAGATC
>JAFGSL010000115.1 GCA_016934645.1 Anaerolineae bacterium | reverse complement strand
GATATAAAGTATATAAAATTATGGTAAAATAGTTCACATGACCGACCGCTCACAATTAGAACAAGGAATTCGCGCGTTGGAGACACAACGCAACACGTTGGGCGACGCCCTGGTGGATGCGATGATCGCTGCCGCACGCGAAAAGCTGACCGCACTAGAAAACAGTACCCTGGCAAGCGCAGCGGCGGCCAGTGGGACAAAAACGGTGTTCCAGGGCGAGCGCAGGCTCGTCACCGTTGTTATTGCCGATGTGAAGGGGTCCACGCAGTTACTGGAGCACCTCGGCACCGAGGCCTGGGTCGAGCTGATGAATCGCCTCTTCGCTATCCTGGAAGCGGAAATCAACCGCTTTGGCGGTGCGGTGGATCAGTTCCGGGGCGATGGGTTGGTCGCATTCTTCGGCGCGACGGAGACGCACGAAGACGATCCCGTACGGGCTGTGCTGGCGACGTTGGCGATGCTCGAAGTGCTCAAACCCCTCGCCGCCGAGTTGCGTGCCCGCGAGCGCATCGAGCTGCACCTCCGCATCGGCGTGAACACCGGCGAAGTCATCGTCGGAAGCGTGGGCAAGCGGCAAACGCGACGCGATGACACGGCTATGGGCGAAGCGATCACCATCGCCGCGCGTATGGAGCAGGCCGCCGAGCCAGGAACGGTACTGGTGAGTGAAAATACCTACCGCCTCACATGGACACAGTTCAAGTGGCGTTCGCTGGGCACGATAATGGCCAAAGGCGTTCGCCGCCCCATCGCTGTTTACCGGCCTTTGGCGGCCAAAGCAACCGCCGAGAAGATACGCGGTATCCCCGGGCTGGAAGCGCCCCTGGTGGGCCGCCAGTCTGAGTTGGATGCTTTGCAGCAGGCCATCGCACGGCTGCAAGCTGGCGAAGGCGGTCTTGTCACGATTGTCGGCGAGGCGGGGTTGGGCAAGTCGCGGCTGGTGGCGGAACTGCGTCGACGCGTCGCCGGGCGTTATGTTGATATGCAGTGGGTTGAAGGCCGCTGCCCCTCCTACGGAACCTCCATCGCCTATTTGCTCTGGGTGGACATTTTGCGTGGACTGCTGGATGTCGCGGTGGATACACCGCCGCCAGCCATCCGCGAGGCGCTACGTGCACGGCTGCAAGCTCTGGCGGATGTTAGATCGCGCTATCCCGAAAGGCAGCCCACCCTTTATCCCTACCTCAGCCAACTGCTCGGGCTCCCACTCGACAAGAAAATGGCCGCCAAATTGTCAGATGTGGAAGGCGAAGAACTCAAGCGCGGCACGTTTCGTGCCATCGAAAGCCTGATCGAGAGCACGGCCCGGCAGCATCCGCTGGTGATCGTTTGCGAGGATTTGCACTGGGCCGATCCAACGTCACTGGAACTGCTGGAACGATTGTTGGGGATCACACGCCATGGCCTAACACACCGTGTACCGCTGCTGTTTATCTGCGTTTTGCGTCCCGAAACGGCTCACGGCGGCGCACTCGTCAAGCAGCTTGCCGCGCGCCGAGCCGGACGCCAGCACACGGACCTATGGCTGACACCGCTCTCCACCGGGGAAAGTGAAACGCTGCTTTACCATTTACTGCGTATGGATGAGCTACCCCAACAACTCAAGGCCCGTATCCTCAATCACGCTGAGGGTAATCCTTTCTACATCGAGGAACTGATCCGCTCGCTGCTCGATGATGGCGTAATCGTATGGGACAAAGATCGCGGGCGCTGCGACACGGCGTGTGAACCCGCCGAAATCGCCATCCCCAACACCCTCTACGGCGTGCTTATGGCCCGCATCGACCGGCTGCCGGAGAACGCCAAACGGGTACTGCAACTGGCGTCTGTGATAGGGCGCGCTTTCCCGCGCCGCGTGCTGGACGCCGTCAACCAGAACCGTTACGACCTGGACAGCGCCTTACTCACGTTGGAGCGCGAGGAACTGGCCTACGAGCAGAAGCCGGGGCCGGAGCCGGAATACGTTTTCAGACATCATCTGATTCAGGAGGCAGCTTACAATAGCCTACTCAAACAAGAACGGGCGACCCTGCACCAATGGGTAGCCGAGTTCCTGGAAGGTCTACGTAGCGACCTGCGTGATACCTATGTGGGCCTCTTCGCCCATCACTGGGAGCGCGCCGACCGGCCCGACCGCGCGGTCACTTATCTGTTGCGTGCCGGAGAACAGGCTGCAGCGCAGTTCGCCAACGTCGAAGCCGCGGAGTATTTCAGCCGTGCGCTGGCATTGACCCCAGGCTACAGCCTCGAACGGTATACACTGCTACTGGCTCGCGAACGCATCTACGACTTGATGGGTGCCCGTGAGGCGCGGGCGCGCGATTTGGACACTTCGGAAAAGCTGGCCCAAGCGCTCGACGATCCATTGCGCGAGGCGGAAATCGCACTGCGCCGCGCGAACTACGCGGAAAGCGGGCGCGACTATCCGGCAGCGATGCTGGCGGCGCAGAAAGCCATCCGGCTGGCACGGATTGCGCGCGACGTTCACGGCGAGGCAGCCGGCTATCTAGCATGGGGACGCGCACTCTTCTACCAGGGCGATTACCACGAAGCCAGACGCCAACTACAACAGGCGCTCGACCGCTCGATGGACTTCCCTCAGGTCCAAGCCGACAGCTTGCGCAGTCTCGGTATGGTAGCAGAGGAGCAGAGCGAGGCACGGGATTACTTCCGGCAGGCGCTGCACATCCACCGCAAAATCGGCGATCGACGCGGAGAGTGGGCTACGCTCTACAACCTCAGCGTGCTGTTTTTGGAGCAGGAGAACTGCACCCAGGCGAGGAAGTATGGCGAACGCGCGTTGAGCCTCTGCCGCAAAATCGGCGACCGGCAGGGAGAACGGATGGCACTGGACAACCTGGGCTATGTGACGACCTGCCAAGCCGACTACACACACGCACAGACCTATTACGAGCAAACCCTGCGCCTCTGCCGCAAAATCGGTGACCGGCACAGCGAAGGCCATACGCTGGTGCATCTCAGCGCGCTCTTCTCTCTCTTCAATCAACACGACGCTGCACATGCCCACGCAGAGGAAGCGTTCCGTCTTGCACAGGAAACCGAGGATCACCAAGTAAAAGGCGACGCACTGATCTTTATGGGGCACGCATTGTGGGAATTGGGACGGCGGGATGAAGCGACGGAAGCTTACCGGGAGGCGCACGTTTTGCTAACCGAATTAGGCGAAGTGCAACTGGCACTCGATCCGCTTGCCGGGCTGGCCCGTAGTGCACTTGAACAAGGCGACACGAGGCAAGCATTGCGCAACGTTGAGAAGATTTTGCGCGATTTGGACACGCTGCTGCTCAACGGCAGCGAGGAATTCCTGCGCATCCATTTGAATTGCTGGCACGTGCTTCACGCCCTGCGCGATCGCCGCGCGAATGACGTTCTTGCCACTGCCCATCGCGCGTTACGCCGTCGCGCAGCGAAGATCAGCGATCCGGAGATTCAACGCATGTTCCTGGAAGACATACGCCTGCACCGGGAGATTGTACAGGCGTATGAGAGATAAAGGAACCGATTGGTCCAATTGAGCCGTTGTAAGTAATGCAGCAATATTCATTCGACCTGTTTTACCGATCGTTATAGGCCAGTGTTATCATTAACCACCTCCTTGATCGACCCTATTATCCCTCATCTTTCCAGAGGTCGTTTCCGCCCCAGCCACCGCCGCACAGTAGCGGCGTATGCTTTGTACTCTTCGGCAAATTTCGCCGCGAGATAGTTCTCCTCAGGAACGATCAGGACGTAATGACAAACAACTAGTGAAGCGAGAAGTGTAGCTAATGTCCAGAGTGTCTGCACCATCAGCGCGATACCGCCAAACAGGAGCGCCGCACCAAGATAGAGCGGGTTTCTCGATATGGCGAACACGCCTGTCGTGATCACTTTACTTGTTGGTTGACCGGGATCCGTGGGCTGACGAAACTGCGCAAACGCGCGGCGTGCCACCACGATAAACCCCATGCCGCTGATGATCAGAACGACGCCCACAGGGACGAGAACCTGCCTGAGGATTCCCTGCGGCAAGGAAAATGGGAGTAGGACGTGTAGGGCGATGCCCAGTAGAAACGGAATGCCAAAAACGACTTCTCCGATCTCCCAGCGGCTTTTATGCGCCGCATTGGGTTTATGCGCCGCATTGGGTTTATGCGCGGAATCAGCGTTCATCTTTAGTGTGATGGCATCCGTTTGCGATAAGACGCCACGCGCTGGTAAGGGTGATAGCCAACGCTTTCATACAAACCCAGGGCGCCGGACAGATTCTCAACATCAACGCCCAGTCCCGCGGTCACCAACCCGCGTGCCTTGAAAAGGTGCAAACTGCCAACCAGCAACGCCCGCCCCAGGCCCTGATGGCGCCAGGGTCGGCGCACGAAGAGATCGTCCGTCTCCCCCCACGCGCCTTCGTAAGCGACATTGATCGCCGCCCCTGCCACCTGATCGCCATCCCATGCCACCAACCACAAGCTCGGGTCCAGGTCCGGCGTCGCCACCCAGGCCCGGTAGCTCTCTTCACTGGGGGTGACGTAGTCCTGTTGATCACGAAAGCACTCCTCACCCGCCTCCCAAATCGCACGATAATGTTCCGGCGATGGGGAACGAAGTTCAAGTCCCGCAGGCATCAGCACTTCGGGTAAATCGTCGCCCAATGGACGCTGCATTTCATAGTAGTAGCGTGTTGGGGTGTAGCCCAAGGTCAGCAGCGTCTCCGCCCGAGCACACCAGGTCTCCGGTGCCCGGCTGACGTACCAATGACGCGTACCGGCAGAGATGGCAGAAGCGACCATCCATGCGCGCTGCTCCATAGTGCGCTGCACAGCGTGTTCCAAACCGCGCCCGCGCCACGCTTTCACCAGGTGCAGGTTGATGGCGTGCAGGCAGTCGCCCGCGTCCTCCTCGCGCCACTCCATGTTAGCATAGCCGACCAGTGTTTCCCCCACCTCCACGAGCAAGGTGTCCTGTTGCGGGTCCCAATTTACAGGATGCGCGAGCATGGTGGCCAACCCCTCCACCGTGATGCGCTCGCTAATCCCGTCGGCGGCGAAACTGGCGTTTATAACGTCCACAATGCCGGGTAGGTCCGCTTCGCTATGAAAGGGACGAAAGCGCAATCCGGGAATCGCCGGAGCTTTAACCGCCTCACTACTGAATGCGCTGTATATCATCTTATCCGTCTCAACTCTCTTGCGCAATGATCCGTTCGATTTCTGCTTTTACATCAACCCCAGCCACATAATGTACACCGTGCATACCTACCCTTCGCGCTCCTTCTACACTCGCTAACCAATCATCAATGAATATGGCCTCTTGTGCCGCCACCCCTAAGCATGATAGCGTGCGCTGATAGATGACCGGGTCTGGCTTCTGAACTCCTTCCTCTGCCGAAAATACTAAAACATCAAACAAGTCGGAGTCAACCTGAGACTGAACAATTCTACGGGCATCTGACATCGCCCCACTGATCACCGCCATTTTGAATCGCGGTTTGAGCCGCTGGATCAGAGCTAACAACCTTTCATCCCAGACACCGGCTTTGTGAAAATCGGTTTGGAGCCTTGCGACATCTTCTGGTGACAGGTCAAGTTGCTTGCCGACATCCAGCCAGAAGTCTTCGGCGGTAATCTGGCCGATGAGTGCTTGTTTATTCAGGGGATTATTGTGGACAACTTCGACCAACTGGCCGCTTTGCAGTCCGAGACGTTTTTCCCAACAACGATGGGAGGCAAAATCCCCCAGTTTCACAAGAACACCACCAAGATCCCAGATGATAGCTCTAATCATTGTTCTCTCTATTCAGTCTCCAACGCGACCAATAGCTCTTTCACGGTCACGTCCAAATCCCGTGCCCGACCCCGCTCCTGTGCTGCGGCAACGACATCGGTGGGCAAGGTCGCTGCCACAGCGGCGATGTGTTGCCCTGCAATGGGCTCAAACCAGCGTGAGTTGGCCACAAGAGGATAACGCGAGGCCAGGGCATAGAACTCGACGGCTTGCTCCGTTTCCCCCTCGTCGATCAGCAGCAGCGCGTAGGTTGCCAGGGCATACAGCAACGGCCAAAAGATCCGCGTGTCGGGTACGAGCCGCAGTGCCGTCAAAAGATGGTCCCGTGCCTGATCGAACTTTCCCAGCCCGCGCAGGGCACAGGTCAGGATAGCGGGAAGGTGGTCCAGGTCGTGCCGTAAATTCTGATGGAGATAGGCCGTTGGATCCCATCCCTGCAACAGCATCTGTGCCCGGTCATACGCGCCCTCTGCCAGGGCGACGCTGCTCAGCAAAAGGTGGGCGTGGATTCGATCGCCCTCAGCCTCTGAAGCACGTGCGAGTACGCGCTCGCCACAACGGCGCGCCTGGTCAAACTGTCCCAGGTGCATCTCGGAGGTGCCCAACCAGAATGCTGCCTGGGCCATCCCCCCCACGTCTCCTATGTCCTCGTAGAACCTGGCCCCCTCTACCATAAGTGAACGCGCTTCTGCGAACTGGCCCTTGATCATAGCGACCACGCCGAGTACGTCATGGGCCCAGGCCATCCGCATCCGGTCGCCAATGCGTTGAAAAAGGTCCAGCGCCTGCCGCCCCAATTGTTCTGCTTCGTCCAACGCCCCCTGGTTCAATAGGCAGTTAGCTAGCCCGTTAGAGGCATGGGCAGCATTCATGAGGTTACCCTGGGCGCGAGCGATCGATAGCGCTTCCTGGTAGAGGGGACGCGCTCGGTCGTAGCCGGCGGCAGTATCGGGAATGCAGTAGCAGAGCGTGCAGAGCATAAAGACTGTCCCCCAAGCGTCGCCCAACTCGCGATAGAGGGCCAGGCTCTGCTCCGCTGCCTGCACATTCCGTTCGATGAGCGCCAGGCTGAACAGCGCAAAGGCCTTTTCTGCGCGTACGTCTTGATCGCACAGTTCAGATCGTGCCAGGATGGACAAGCTGTGGCGCGCCCCTTGGGCTCTCTTACCGAGGGGATCGCCGAGATAGGTTTGTGCGACCCAGAGCTTGGCCTGCAGGCGCAGCGCTTTGACACGATCAGCCGGACCAGACGCGTGGTTATCGCTCGTCGTCGCCTGGTCAACCACCTGCGATAGCCTCTGCGCGAGCGCGGCAAACCAGCCGGCATAGTGAAGGCGGTCGCGCCAGTCGGCATAGCGCCACAGCGCAGAGAACACCCGGTCAAGCTGTGCGACGTTGCCTTGCTCCACCAGCCAGTCCCAGGCCACCTGTACATTTCCAATCTCGAGATCCATTTCTTCCAGGGCTGCGAGCTGCCGGGCGCCTTTCAGGTCTGTTTCCCACTGTTCCGACAGAGCCGCGTAGTAGGTGCTGTGCCGGTCACGCGCGGCGGCAGCGTCATCGGGCGATTTAGCTAACTGTTCTGCCGCGTATTGGTGCAGCAGTTCGTGCATCTCGAACCGCCCGCTTGGCAGGCGCTGCAGCAGTGAGTGGTTCACCAGGGCCATCAGATCGCGCAGCGAGGCGCCGGACACCTGCTGAGCTGCCTGGCGCGTGCAGCCGCCGCGAAAAACGGACAGTCCGGCCAGCACGGTTCGTTCGTGTTCCGAAAGCAGAGACCACGAGTGGTCAAACACGGCACGGACGCTGGAATGCCTTGACTCTACTTCGCGCCAATCGGTCGAGAGAAAATCGATGCCGCGTTCGATCTCGTCCGCGATCTCGCTCGGGCTCAGGATGCGTGTCCAGGCTGCGGATAACAGAATCGCCAGCGGCAGCCCCTGTACCAGACGACAGATCCGGGCGACCGCCTCCAGGTTGCTTGCACCCAAGTCGAAGCCGGGATGCACGCGACGTGCGCTCTGTGCAAAGAGCGCGAGCGCGGGGTAGCGATCCCAGCTATCGGTTATCTGGCTGACATCCGATGTCTGATCGGGATAGGCCATCTCACCGACGGGCACGAGGTGCTCTCCCGGCACGTTAAGCCGGGCACGCGAGGTGGCGATGAGAGTGACCTTGGGTGCGGCACGGAGGATGGCAGCAGCAATGCAGGTTATCCCCCCCTCAATCCCCCCCGAGGGGGGGGAAGCAAGGAGGTGCTCGCAATTGTCCAGGATGAGCAGCATTTGCTTGCGCCGCATATAGTCGAGCAAGCGCTGCATCGGATCCCGACCCCCGGACAGAGCAAAACCGATAGCGCGGGCGATGGCGGCAGGGACGGCGTCACTCGACTTCAGCGAAGCCAAAGAGACCCAGTAAACGCCGTGCTCGTAGGCGTGCAATTGGGCCGTTGCTGCCTCCAGAGCCAGGCGCGTCTTGCCGCTGCCACCAAGGCCAACCAGACTCAACAACCGGCAGGCAGGATCGGCTAAAAGCTGCGAAATCTCAGCCAGTTCGTCCTCCCGCCCGATAAAGGGCGTCCACTGGGCGGCAAGGTTGTGCGGGGAGAAAACGTCGGGGATGGTCAGCTCGCCGCCATCCCGGATGCGCTCATAGAGTGCCGTGGTCTCGGCCTCCGGCGCGACGTCCAATTCCTCCCGCAGTGCCCGCACGCAGGCCTCGTACTGGGCCAAAGCCGCGCTGCGCTGCCCATCCAGCGCCAGCAGGCGAATCAGTCGCCGGTAGCCCTCTTCGTACCACGGCTCCAGTTCGACCTGCTTCCAGGCATACTCGCACGCCTGCCCATACTCACCGCGTTGCTCCAGGCCCGTGACCATCTGATCCAGGACAGACATAGCGCGACGCTGGAGCCGTTCCCGTGTGATCAATGCCCAATCCTCATAAAGTGTACTGTCCTTGATGGAAAAACCTTCCAGAAAAGCGCCCCGGTACAGCGCCACGGCTTTTTGCAGTTGGTGTACGTCGGCCGATGTCTGCCGGGAGGATGCAGCCAGCGTGCCAAACGCCGCCACGTCCAGCCAGTGGTCGCTGGCCCGGTTGAACTGGATCGTCTCACGATTGACTAGGAGAAACGGAGGATCGGCTTCGCGCTCAGAAGATCGCGCCCGCTCGTCTGATCGCGCGCGATCTCCGATCGCGTAACGCAGACGGGACAACGTGTGCCGTAGATTGGTGTGCGCCGCACGATCCGTGAAGTCGGGCCACAAAAGACTGGCCAATGTCTCGCGACGGTGTGGCCGGTCAGCTTCTACCGCCAGGTAGGCCAACAGCGCTCGTACCTTGTTCGACTCGAAATGGGTAATGGGTTGACCATCCAGCACAGCCAAAAAAGGGCCGAGCAAGGACAGAGATAGATGCGGCATTCGACACCTCGTCACACAAAACCAAAAAAAATGCGGCCTGAGTCATTGTATCACGCTTGTCGCGAGCTGTCTACCAATTCTCGGTACGATCTCGGTACGCGCGTGTCTTATACTGATCGCATCACATTGAAAGGTGGCAGGATACCGGCTGATGGATGAGCAAGGTCGGCACAGCGTCTCGTTTCTGCTGCGCTTGTGGCAGGCAGGGAAGGGAGAGGATCTGGAGTGGCGGGCATCCCTTGAGACTCTGGATGGCGATCGCTTGGCCTTTGCCAGCATCGACGATCTGTGTGTATATCTGCGCCGGCAAGCCGTCCTGTCCCCGGAACAAAATCACCAAAGGAGGAGTGAATGATGAAAAACATACGTGCGATATCTGGTTGGACATTAGTCCTGATCCTTGTCGCGTTGGTGGGCTGCCAAGCCACACCTGCACCGACGGAACCCCCTACGCCTGTCCCCCCCACGGCGACGCCACTTCCAACCGCAACAGCGACGCCCGAGCCGGAGCCCTGGCAGCAGAAAGCCCGACTACCTTACAATACAGCCGCTGCTGCCGCGGTGGTGCTCGATGGCAAGATCTATCTCATCGGTGGGGCCCAGAGCGGAGCGGAAGGCGCCGATAAGGGAGCCGTCCAGGTGTACGATCCAGCGACCGACACGTGGACCCTGGGTGCCGAGATGCCAACCCCCCGGCACTACGTGGCTGCGAGTGTCATCGATGGCAAGATCTTTGCCTTCGGCGGCACGGGCAACGGCGCGGTCTTTCGGTCCACGGTCGAAGTGTACGACCCGGCGACGGACACCTGGGAAGTGTGGCCCGATATGCCCACACCAAGAACGAACTTTTTCACACACGTTGTGGACAACAAAGTCTATGCCGTCGGTGGGGACGAAGCGTGTTCCTGTTCCGTAGAGGCGTACGATCCGACAACGGATACCTGGGAAAAAAGAGCTGACATGCCCATCCCACGAAAGCGCTGGAGATCCGTTCTTTTGGATGGCAAGATCTACGTGCTTGGCGGGTACTCGCAGGGAAGCGACGCAGACTTAGTAGCCGTCGTGGAAGTGTACGATCCGGCGACCGACACGTGGACGCGCGCGGCCGACCTGCCCACACCGCAATGGGACGCGGCGAGTTGTGTGCTGGATGGGCGCATCTATACTGTCCCAGGCGACGAGCAAGTGTTTCCGATCTATGATCCCGCTACAGACGCTTGGGAGATGGGACCAGATTTCCCTTGGCCCCGACACGTTCATTCTGTCGCCTGCGTTGGAGGCGCGATTTACGTTCTTGGCGGTGCCGTGAGCGGGGAGCCCCGTAGCAGTGTGTGGGCGTACGATCCAGCACGGTGAGCCAGCGTTGTGACGTACTTCTAAGCAACCGGCGGTGGGCATTGTGCTCGCCGCCGGTCATCACTATCCCAGTTAACACGCGTCGTCGCGCGGCGGTTCCATATCCTGCAACTGGAGCTTGAGCGCGTCCACGGAGATCAAGATCTCCCAGAACGACAGCGCCAGCGAGAGCAACAGCAACACCAGCGCCGCGCCGAACACCACTTCACCGGCGAGCATCTGTCCGGCGAACAGCAGGAACATACACAGCACGCAGGCGAACAGACTCGCAATGCCCAACGCCTGCATATCGCGGATGATATAGACGCGCCGTCGCAGGTTCGCCAATTGCCCAGCCACACCGGGATCCGGCTCGGTCTGGTAACGGCGGTGCAGCTCGCGGATCAAGTTGGCGAGGGTGAGGAAGCGATTGGTGTACGCCAGCAACAAGAGCGACAACGCCGGAAACAGCAAAGCGGGAGTGGTCAAGGTCAGTTCCATTGGATGATCACCTGATTTGACATATCAACATCTGGCTTTTTTTGTACATATTTTAGATGAGGCGTTGCGGGGCGATTTGTTGTAGCAAGGTTCCTGTTTTTAGTATAGGGAGTGTGCAGGATTAGTCAATCAGTGGAGCGCCGCGGATGGGAGAAATGGACGATGGGGTATTGTTGCAGTATTAGCCTCATTCCCGTGAAGTCCAAGGTTAAAGCGTAATCGCGAAAGAACTGATGCGAAATGAGGCCGCCAAGGTAAAAACCAAGCTTGTCTCCCAATATTGAAGGAGGGTATTCTGACGCCTGTCCCAGTAAACGGTTTCCTACAACCTCATTTCCACCAGTGCCCAGTGTCAGACGGTCGATGACAATATCCACCTCTTGGAACGCTCCGCCACCACCAACACCCTCTTGGGCCGCTGTCCAATCCACTGGAATCCCAGCTTCCTGCAAGACAGACTCAGACGCCGTGAATGCGGCACCTTCCAGTCCAGTATCCACGAAGAAAAGCATCGGATCCAGGTTATTGACCGTCCCCCATGCCACGATGTAGTGCGTCTCGATAAGCCAGAAAGGAATGGCCTTTACCCCCGCGGTGGCCACCTGGGATTCCAGGCTCTGCAAGTTCGCTGAGTTTGTACGTTGCAGGATTAGAGCTCCGTTGCGGTAGTCGATGGTAGTCAGGAAGTGCAGCAGCAAGCGCGTGCTGATGACACCCTTTATACTCAACCCGCCGAACCCAGCGGAAAACGGATCGGTATCAAGGACATGGATGGGCACGTTGCGAACGACAAACTCACCCATCGTAATGGAATCAACCCGCCCCAGACCCGTTTCAGCCTTCTTCTGGTCAGCATAGGTGCCTAAGAGTGCCCCACCTATCTGCGCACCGACCTGCTCAGCTAAATCATCGTCCAGAATGACCTCCATCCCACCCGTATCGATGATAAAGTCAACGGGTTCGCTGCCGTTGACAGACACCTCAATGACGGGCAGGGGATCAGTGGTAACGAAGTCAATCCGCGTCTCATTTGGTCCTTCAACTATGTAAGGTGTTTCATTTTCGAAGAGTGCCATTTGTTTACCAAAAGCATCCAAATCACGGAGTGGCCCAATCGCAACAGGCCCTCGTGCTTCGCTGAAGAGCTCCGCCAAATCCGCAAACCGATCTTGGCGCAAGTACGTCATACCCAGGCGGTATTTAAGATTTATATTCAAGGGCCAAAAATTTCTATACCATGGCGTGTGGTCTAATGCATCTACGAAATAACTTTCGGCCTCCTCTGTGTCATTTCTCCAAAGTGCTATCAAGCCCAGCTTTTCCAAAACTGTTGCATTCTCAGGAGCGAGCTTTAGTGCATTCAGATAAGCTGCCTCGGCTTTATTGAATCTCCCTTCTTGATAAAGCGTATCACCGGCTTCCAGTTGCGCTCTTGCAGCAGGGTCCATCCTTTCTCCTAGCCATATTACGATGGCAATTACCAACAGAAGAACAGCGATTGAAACGCATCCAACGGCCCACTTTTTTACATTCCAGGTTCGCTTACTTTTGTGCATAGTTTCCTCCACAATTGATCGAATTGATCTGCTTACTAAAATCTACGAGCATAGTGGGAGGAAAGTCGTATATAGCGAAATGCCTGAAGTGAATATCGCCACCTAGCATATAGTTGGAGTGTGAGGATTGGCGCTTCTTCTACCGGTCGGTTGAACTGTACGGCAGTAGGTCCCGCAACGCGACAATCACGCCTTCTCGCACCATAACCTCCGCAGCGCCGTTTTCGTCGTGCAACTGGCCGATGAATTCCCGGCAGCGCCCGCACGGCGGGATGACGCTGCCATCCCATAGAACCGCCACCATCTTCAGCACCTGGCTCTCGCCATCTGTGACCATGGTGCCGGCAGCGGCGTGCTCCGCGCAGAAGCCCATCGAACTCCCCGTATCGATGCAGACGCCGGTGTAGACCTTGCCGTTCGCCGCGAGGAGCGCTGCACCGACGCCGCCCGCTTCCGCCTGGCTCGACAGCCGGCGCGGATTGAGGACGGCCTTTGCCTGAGCGTACAACCCGTCAAATGATACGGTCATAGCGCCATCTCCCCTGAAAGCAACTTCGGATCGCGGACGTCCCGTCCGCTTTCGGATGCGGACAAGATGTCCGCGTTCCATAAAGTCACATTTTCATCCAACCGCTGGTGAGTTGAGTTTGCGCGGTTCGTGCACCGCAAAGCGCAGCAAGACCCAGCTCAAGACGCCGATAATCGCCGCAAGCACAAACATCGCCCGGTAACTCACGGCTCCAGCCAGCCACCCACCGATCAAAGGCGCGATAGCCCCGGCTATCCCCGGAATGGTATTGGCCAGGCCGATGTACGTGGGACGGTTCTCCGCGTCAGTAAACTCGTAGACGATGGAAATAGCGGAGATAAAGACGCCCGCGTCAACCGCGCCGCGTATGAAAAAGATGACGAAAAACCACCAGGGGCTGGGCGCGAATATCGCCAGAATGGTCGCCAGAGCGCTCAACGTCAGGCAGATCTCCAGACTCAGTTTGTGACCTTTGCGGTCGGAGAAAAAGCCAAAAAACAGGTTCGCCAGGGCCAATCCGACCTGCAAAGCGATGGTAAAGCTGCTGGCTTGTGCGTCCGGCAAAGCCCACGTCTGTACCGCGTAAACCGTCAGGAAACCAGTCGCCATTCCGCTCAGCGTATAGACAATCTGCACCAGCAAATACATGCGGAAGTTGCGGTCGCGCCGCAGGACTTGGGGTAAGGAACGCAGGTAGTCCAACTGCGAAACGGGCGGCTTGCTGCTATGGACAGCCGGTTCGCGCGCAAGCGAGAGGAATACCCAGGAAATGAAAATCAGGACAGCAGCGACCGCGAAGGAAATGACGTAGCCCAATGGAAAAACGAATTTATTGAGAACAAAAGGAACGGCCATCGCTCCCAGGACGCCAGCCCCGTTGCCGAGGAAATTCGTGATGCCAAAGAAACGCCCACGTTTCTCCAGCGGGATGATTTTCGCAATCATATCCTGCCAGCCGACGATGATCACACCTGCGCCAAACTTGTGCCACGCGAACAACACAAAGAAAACGGCCAGGGCCAAAGCCGGCCGGCCGGTCGCCAGGAAATATGCGGTCGGGGCCAGCAAGAAAATGGGCACGCGTTCGAGAAAGAAACCGATCGTCACCGGGAAGAATTTCTTCTTGGGAGCGCGCTCAACAGCGTTGGCGACGAACAACTGCGGCAAGAGATGGCCCGCCGTATTGAGAAAGGGGATCAGGCCGATCAACAGAGGATTGCTGGTGAAATGGCTAACGTACAGCGGCAGAATGATCGTGCCGGAGATAAAGCTTATCCCGAACCAGAAACTGGCGCCATCCAGAACGTTGACCGCGAAATTCCAACGGTAATCCCGCTCGACTTGGCGCTGAATTGTGGAAGTATCGGCAGTGGTTTCTGTCATAGGTGGGGATATGTTCTCCATTTCATTTTGTTCAAGTGCTACCGCTTATCGTTTCGCAGTCATTTTCGACCGAGCCACCGCCGCACGGTGGCGGTGTACGCTTTGTACTCTTCACCAAATTTCGCCGCGAGATAGTTCTCCTCAGGAACGATCAGAACGTAATGACAAACAATCAGCGAAACCAGAAGTGCGGTCAATGTCCAGAGTGTATTCATCATCAGCGCAACACCGCAGAACAGGAACGCCGCGCCAAGATAGAGCGGATTTCTCGATATGGCGAACACACCTGTCTTGATCACCTGGCTTGTTGGCTGACCGGGATCCGTGGGCTGCCGGAAACGCGCAAACGCACGGCGGGCCAAAACGATAAATCCCATGCCGATGCTGATTAGAACGATCCCCACGGGGATGAGGACCTGCCTGAGAACTCCCTGCGGCAAGGAAAATGGAAGCAGAAGGTGCAAGGCGATGCCTATCAGAAACGGAATACCAAAAACGACCTCTCCGATCTCCCAACGGCTTTTATGCGCCGCATTGCTTCTATGCGCAGAATCAGCTTTCATCTTTGTTTTCTACTTTTTGCCGAACGTGATCAATTCGACCGGCGCTCCGTTGTGTAAAATCATCGCGGCACGTACCCCCTCCGAAGGAGACCCCGGCGGAAAGATGATGTCCTGACCTTGCAGCGCTGCGTCAAGATCGTCGACTTCAAAGGCGACGTGAGCCACTGTGCGGATAATCTCCGGCAAAGGACTCCAGG
>JAFGSL010000727.1 GCA_016934645.1 Anaerolineae bacterium | reverse complement strand
GTGGCTGTGGCCTAATGGTTAAGGCTCCTGACTGTGACTCAGGCAACTGTGGGTTCGAGTCCCACCAGTCACCCTAAAGCCGGGCCGATGTGTCCGGCTTTTTATATTATTCGAAATGTATTCCAGTCCCCGTGGCGCAATGGACAGCGCACCTGGCTTCGAACCAGGGGGTTGTGAGTTCGAGTCTCACCGGGGACTCATGCAAAAGCTCTACGTTAGCCACTGGGCAGTTGATGTGCGAAGTCACATGCCTGACGTTCCTCGGTCTTATCACTCTCTTAGTGTAATGCACTTCAGTTCCTGCTGGCTCAAAAATGTCGACCTAAAGGCCAGGTATATGGGAGGATTTTTTACGAGAATAATAAGGCTCTGACACGCTATAGTTGCGTATATGTAAAACCATAGTATGATAGAACGCATCGGTAACTGTGCTCGCTAAGACAAAAGAACGTATCTGAAGGGACAGTAATAACCCCGTAGGAACGCTCAGAAAACTATCTCATTTGGAGGTTGAAATGCCACTCTTTAAGAATTTCGGTCCGTTGGAGTTAATTTTGGTTATCGTTTTAGCCCTGATCATCTTTGGGCCTGGACGTGTTGCGCGCCTGGGGTCAGAATTGGGTAAGGGCATCAAGGGTTTCAAAGATGGACTGCAACCCGACAAACCCAAAGAAGAAACCGAAACAGCAGACAGCGACAGTTCCGAAGAAGCTTAGTCACATCTCACAGACTATCGAGTCGCAGCCACCTTGCTCGCGCCCAGCTTATTGATGCATGGGCTAACAAAGCTGCTACTGCTGGAGACACAGGATGGAGTTTTTTAATATAGGAGGCGGCGAACTCCTTATCATCGTGCTGTTGGCTATTATCCTTTTTGGCCCGGAGGACATTCTCAAGATTATGCGGACCATAGGAGAGTATACTCGCAAAATACAGCAGATGTGGGCACAAATGTCAGCCGGTCTTAAGGGAGAGTTCATCACCGATGAACTCATCCCTGATGAAGTACAAGAAACGATTAACGAGACGAAAGCATCGGTTTCTGAGATTCAAAAAACTCTAGCTGATGTCAAAGCATCGGCCGAAGCAGACATCAACGAAACCAAAGCGGTAGTCGAGGATGTCAAAACAACGTTAGAAGAAATGTCGACGTCGGTAGCCGATGGCGTGGAGGAACTCCCCAAAGCGCTAGAGGAGACGCTGAATAAACCGACACCGAGAAAAACATCCCCTACAGGTACATCGCAAGTCCCCACGCCGGTAATCCCCGTGGAGCTTGAATCAGCCAAAGTAATCATACCCGCCGATACTGCGATTTCCACACAGGATATCTCTGCGGCAGCATCTACATCTGCCACCGCAGAAACACCCATCAATAACGAGGACGAATAAGATGGCGGAAGAAAATGGGATGACTCTTCTTGACCACATTCAAGAACTGCGGAGACGTCTATTCCGCGCAGTGGCCGCCATCATCATCACGACACTTGCTGCCTCTGCCGTCGTGGACTACGTCGTCGCCTGGCTTGTCAAGCCGTTAGGAGGCGCGCTCGTCATCGCCTTGAGTCCTACCGAAGCGCCGATCACCTACTTCAAAATCGCACTAGCAATGGGCTTTGGGGTTTCGCTCCCCTACATTTTCTATCAGATTTATGGATTTGTAGCACCAGGATTGCTCCCTAACGAAAGGAAAACCTTCCTGTTTGGGATTCCCGCGGCTCTGATCTTCTTTGTTCTGGGTGGGTTATTCACACTGCAAATCCTGATGCCCATCAGTATGCCCGTGTTGATGGGCTTCTTCGGAACGGTCGTCACACCGAGTTATTCGCTGGAGAGATACCTTGGTTTCACCACAACGCTCGCACTATGGATGGGTATCCTGTTCCAAACACCACTGGTGATTTACGCGCTTGCGCTGTTTGGTGTGGTGACGCCACAGCAACTTAATCGTAGCCGGCGGCTCATCATCTTCATTGCGGCTATCATCGCCGCGGTTGTCACGCCAACAACGGACCCGGTCACCATGCTATTGGTTACCGGCCCGTTTATTGTGCTTTACGAGCTTGGCATTCTCTTTTCGCGACTAGCTGCGCGCCAACGCGCGCGTCGTGCGGCTGAAGTTGAAGCTGCAACTGAAGCCGCACTTAAGTCAGACTAATACAGACACCAGCATACCGGGCAAGTCAACGTAGAACTTGCCCGGTTTTTCATGTGTGGGAAGTTGACATTCTCCCATTGTCGGCTATTTTAGGTGTGGGAGAGTTATACTGTGGCATATATTAGGGCATTGAAACGCATATTAGAATGGTTTTTCAAACCGCGGCAGATCAAGATTCCGCGGGTCGTTTGGATCATCCTGCTTGTTGGTGTGCTGGTGCTCCTCGCTCGCCCCACCCCATCTCCGATAGAGCGTGAAGTCGAACGCACGGTCATTGTCACTGCCACACCGCCACCCTCCACGTGGTATATCCCCACGCCGGTTCCCGGTTCGCCGCCGATCACACCCACACCGGTCGGCAGCGGCGGCACGCTGGCCTTCACCATGCGGCACAACGGCAACAGCGATATCTATCTCCTATCACAAAACACCGGCAATCTTCTGCGACTCACCTTCGATCCCGGCGAAGACCGTGACCCGGTCTGGGCGCCTGACGGGCAGCACCTTGCGTTTGCCTCACAGCGCAATAGTAGTTGGGATCTTTATCTCATTGAGATGAGCGCTGGAACCGTTATACGACTGACCCGCACACCGGATTATCAAGCCGCGCCAACGTGGTCGCCCGATAGCAAATGGCTGGCGTATGAAGCCTATGTTGATGGCAATCTCGACATCTACATCCTCAACGTGGAACGCGGCGACAGCCAACGGCTGACCTCCAATCCAGATCCAGAATATTCCCCGGCATGGTCGCCCGATGGTCGCCACATCGCATTTACCGCCTACCGCGACGATAATAAAGATTTGTACGTTATCTCATTGGATGACGGCATTACCGTCAACGTGAGCAACACACCTGATCAAAACGAGGATTACGCCGCGTGGTCACCCGATGGACGGTATCTCGTCTACTCCGCCGGCGTGCCCGGCAATGAAACGATCTGGAAAATCCCCTTCGACAAAGAAGCCCTAGTGACCGGGATGTTACGACCAAGTCTCTTCGGCGTGGGCGGACAACCCACCTGGTCACCCGATGGTAACGCATTGGCCTTCATCTTCCGGCAACAGGCAACATCCTACCTGATTGCGGCGGACACAACCGGCTGGGGTCTGGCACAGGAAGGCTACAGTACGGTCGATTGGATGGACACCCCATCGTGGACGCTGAAACCTCTCAATCCCGAACTTGAAGCGCGGCTTGTACAACGTATGGGGGAAGAAGAGTCTCCCCTCTACACGGAACTCCTGCTTTCCGCGAACCCTGAAAAATACCAATTGGTCAATCTGCCAAATGTGAATTACAGCGACAATGCTGAGAAATTGAGCGACAAAGTCAATGACAGCTACAACGCACTGCGCAAGGCGGTGAAGGAACAAACAGGATGGGATTACCTGTCCGTCCTCGGCGATTCGTGGCGTACGATGAACTACACGCCCCGCCCCGGGCAAGGACGCATTTCCTGGCACGTCTGCGGGCGCGCGGTGGACATCAACCAGGGTTTTCTTAGCAATGGGCAAATAGAATTAGTCCGCGAGGACATCGGCGGCGTCACCTACTGGCGCGTGTACATCAGAGGCAAGGAACAGGACGGCAGCCAGGGTGAGCCGCTGCGTGTCGCTCCCTGGGATCTCTCGTCGCGTTCCAAAGGCGGACTGGCAACAGTCCAGGGTGGCGAACTCAAGGAAAAGATCCCCGAAGGCTACTACGTTGACTTCACCACCATCGCCGCCGATTACGGGTGGGAACGGCGCAATGCGCTCTCCAACTGGCGTTCTTCCTACTACGATGTTGAGTGGTGGCACTTCCAGAAAACCGAGGGTATGAGTTGGTACGAGTGTATGGAAGAGCTATACACAACGGATGCCATCTCGGAGTCCTATGGCATTCTGCCCTGGTGGACGAAACGACCGGAGTGGGAAGTTCAATCGATCCCGTGAGACGTGGCACGTGCTACGTGACACGTGACACGTGATGCGTGAGTGCGAGAATATGTGAGAGGGTAGTGTGTAATTCCTGCTGAAAGCGAGGGACGGAAAAACGTTCAGCGTTGGCGCGACAGGCTTGCGGATCTATATGGTCTGCGTCGAAGGACAGCACTGCCTGCGCAAGGGATTCCGCCGTCGTCTCGCGGAAAAAGATCCCCGTTTCACCCTCGATAATCGAATCTAACGCACCCCCTGCGCCGTAGGCGATCACCGGACGTCCAGAAGCCTGTGCTTCCAGCGGCGCAATCCCGAAATCCTCTCGTCCCGGGAAAATGAATGCCTTGCAGCGCGCCAATAAATCCGGCAAACCCTCATCCGGGATGTAGCCCATAAACGTGATGTTTGGCTTCGCCAGTGCCTCCAACGTTTCACGATCACGCCCACTCCCGACAATCCGCAATGGCAAGCCAAGTTGATTGAACGCCTCTACGGCCAGATCGATGCGTTTGTAAGGAATCAGCCGTGAGACGATCAGGTAGTAATCCTCGTGCTGCGAGGCTGGATGGAAACGCTCCACGTCCACCGGGGGATAGATGATGCTCGAATCGCGGCGATAGTAGCGCCGGATACGCTCCTGGATCTCGGTGGAGATGGCGACGAAGTGCGTCGTCGGGCGTTGGGCGACGCGATAATCCCACCGGCGCAACAGGGCGACCACCGGCTTGAGCAGCGCCCTGAGTGCTCCTGGCAGGTTCTCACGGGCCGCATAAGCATCGAACTCCCAGACATAGCGCGTAGGTGCGAGACAGTAACACACCTGCGGTATATCGCCCGCGCGGACGCCGTGGCAAAAGCCGCTTTTGTTGCTGAGGATCACATCGTAGCCTTGATGGCGCACATCCAGCGTGGCAAAGGCCAGCGCGTACAAGGGAAAATACCACTGGTGTCGACGGTAAATGCCCGGCAGGTGATCCATCCACGTCATGCGAATATCCCAGGTTTGGTATGCGGCAGGCATTTTCTCGCGCCAATACATGCTCGTGTAGACCGGCGCTCCGGGGAACTGCGCAACCAGGTGCTCCAACACCCGCTCTGCGCCACCGTACTGGTTTAGCCAATCATGTAGCAGCGCAATCCGCATCAAGCACTCCAAAACAAGAAGTAATT
>JAFGSL010000726.1 GCA_016934645.1 Anaerolineae bacterium | reverse complement strand
CCACTTCCATGAATATCAGGGCGATTACACCCAGTACGTCCGCGAGAAGCCGCTGCGCCTCAAAACGTTGGAACGGCAATTCGAGTATGAGGAGGAACTGCTGGCGCTCGAAGCTGAGGCCATCTCCGACCGCGAAGAGGCGGCCCGCAATCCAAGCCGGGCGCTCAAACGGCGGCTGGCGAACATCAAGAAGCAGACCAAACCGCGTCTGGTGGATAGTATCATCACTGCCATCTACGACCGGCTCTACGTCTCCAACGATCTTTGCCGCGTGGAATCCGCTGGCAAGGCCTACGACGACCAGCTCCTTTTCGACGATCTGACGTTCGAGATTCACCGCGAAGACCGCATCGCCGTGGTGGGGCCGAACGGCTGCGGCAAGACGACGCTGCTCCGCGCGCTCACCGAAGATGAACCCCTCGACGTGGGACGGGTGGCGTGGAGCAAAGGCGCGGCTTTTGTGTACTACAACCAGGTCTTCGACGAGCTGGACCTCAACGACACGGTGACGCACGCCGTCAACGTGGTGGGCCTGGCCTATCTCGCGCCGCGCAAGCAGGTCAACCGCTTTCTCTCGCTGATGCAGTTCTCGGAGATGGACCTGACCCAGCGCATCGGGACGCTCTCCGGCGGGCAGCGCGCGCGCGTGGCCCTGGCGAAAAGCCTGCTTTCCGGCGCGTCGGTTATCATCCTCGACGAGCCGACGAATCACCTGGATATGACGAGCACGCAGGTGATGGAGCGCGCGCTGGCGCATTTCCCGGGCGCGGTGATCGTCGTCAGCCACGACCGTTTCTTCATCGACAAGGTGGCGACGCGCCTGCTGGTCTTTGAAGGCGATGGGATCGTCCGCGACATTAACGGCAACTGGACGATATGGCAAGCGAGCCAACAATGACAAAACCTTACACTGTCGCCTGTTACTACTTCCCGAATTATCATATCGATCCGCGTAATGAAGCCGTGCATGGGGCCGGATGGAGCGAATGGGCGCTGGTCAAACGCGCCGAACCGCGTTTCCCGGACCATCGTCAGCCGCGCGTGCCGGCGTGGGGCTACGGCGACGAAGCCGATCCGGCGGTGATGGCGCAGAAGATCGCGGCGGCAGCCGGTCACGGTATCGACGTCTTTCTCTTCGATTGGTACTGGTACGATGACGGGCCCTTTCTTGAGCGTGCTCTGGACGCGGGCTTTCTCCACGCGCCCAACAACGACCGGCTGAAGTTTGCCCTGATGTGGGCCAACCACGATTGGCAGGACATTCATCCCGCCGGACTGAGCGCCGTGCAGCGCGGGCCGGCGACCTTGTATCCAGGCAAAGTCACGCGGGAGACATTTGACGCGGTTGTCGATTGGGTCATCGAACGCTACTTCAAGCATCCATCCTACTGGCTGGTCGATGGCTGTCCGTATTTCTCGATCTACGACCTCGGTAAATTGCATGAAAGCCTCGGCGGCATTGCCGGGACGCGCGCAGCGCTGGCGGATTTCCGCGCCAGCGTGAAGGCGGCGGGTTTCCCGGACGTACACGTGAACGCCGTCGTGTGGAGCGCCCGTATCTTGCCCGGTGAGACAGCAGTGGAGAACCCCAACGCGCTGCTGGAAGCTTTGGGCTTCGACAGCATCACCTCTTACGTGTGGGTCCATCACGGCGTGCTGCACACGTTTCCCGAAGCTGAGTACGATATAGCGCGCGACATCTATTTCGCCTATTGGGACACCGTCGAAGCCGAGTTCGACCTGTCCTACTTCCCCAACGTCACGATGGGATGGGATCCCAGCCCGCGCACGGTGCAGTCCGATGTCTACAGGAATGCCGGGTATCCTTTCACATCGATCCTGGCCCACAACACGCCGGAGAATTTTCGCGCAGCCTTGCAGTTGGCAAAGCAGCGTCTCGATCAACGCAGCGGCGCGCCCAAGATTCTGACGCTGAACGCCTGGAACGAGTGGACGGAGGGAAGCTATCTGGAACCGGATACCGTGAATGGGATGGGCTATCTGGAAGCCATCCGCGATGTTTTTGGAATGAAAGGACTTTAGACTTTTAACCTTTGACTTTCGACTTACTTTAAGGAGGACAAAATGAACGCGCAAGAGTTAGTCAAAAAACTACATTGGTTAGGGCACGACAGCTTCCGGCTGGACGGGCCGCCGGTCATCTACTTCGATCCGTGGAAGCTGGAGGGCAAGCTGCCCACCGCCGATCTGGTGCTCGTCAGCCACCAGCACGGTGACCACTGTTCCCCGGATGACATCAAGAAGATCAGCGGCCCGGGCACGGTGGTCGTCGCCAATCACCTGGCGGCGAAAGAACTGCCCGGCGCGACCATGATGCGCCCCGGCGACACGCTGTCCATTGCCGGCGTCGAGATCGAGGCGGTGCCTGCGTACAACGTCAACAAGTTTCGCGCGCCGGGCGTGCCGTTCCATCCCAAGCCGGACGAGCACAACGGCTACATCGTCACCGTGGCGGGTGTGCGCATCTACTTCGCCGGGGACACCGACCACATCCCAGAGATGGCGGACTTCGACTGCGACATCGCGCTGCTGCCGGTGAGTGGGACGTATGTGATGACGGCGGAAGAGGCCGTCGAGGCGGCGCGCGTCATCAAACCACAGATCGCTGTGCCGATGCACTACGGCGCGGGCATCGGTGCGGCGGACGACGGCGCGCGCTTCGCCGAGGGCTACGCGGGACAGGTTGTACTGTTCAAAGTTGAGTAATCTCACCACAGAGGCACAGAGTGCACAGAGAAAGTCTCTGTGTGCGCGGCAATCTTGCCGCTGTGTCTCCGTGGTTATTTCTGAGTGGGAGGATGTATGCCAATATTCGAATTGACGTTCAGGCCCGGTGTGACCACGCACGTTGAGGTGGATGACCGGAATCTGCTTTTCTACGCAGTGCACTGCAAAATTGACGCGCTGCCCGATCAGGCTGAAGTTATCGAGAACGCGCTGGACAACCCTATCGGGACGTACAGGTTGGAGGATTTGCTCAACCCGGAGGATCGCGTCGTTATTATCGTAGACGACATCACCCGTCCCACGCCGACGGCGAAAATTCTGCCGGTGATCCTGGCGCGGCTCGAGCAAGCCGGTATCGTTGACGAGTCCGTGCTCATCTTTATGGCGCTCGGCACGCACCGCCCGATGACCTACGAGGAACTGTGCGTTAAACTGGGCGACGAGGTGCTGGCGCGCTATCGCGTCATCAACCGCGATTACCGCAACGGCGAGTACGTCGATCTCGGGACGACCGCCAGCGGTATCCCCATTGAGGTCAACCGCGAGATCGTCGACGCCGATTTCAAGATTGCCATCGGCAACATCGTTCCGCATATCACGTCGGGGTGGGGTGGCGGCTCGAAGATCATCCTGCCGGGCGTGTGCAGCCAGAAGACCGTCGATCAGATGCACTACGTGGGCTGTACGATGCAGCCGGTGCTTGACATTCTCGGCGTGCGCGATAACCTGCCGCGCGTGGAGATGGACGACATCGCCGGGAAGATCGGCCTGGATTTCATCGTCAACACCGTGCTGGACGAGGTACAGAACATGGTGGGCGTGTTCGCTGGGCACTACATCGAAGCGCACCGCGCGGCGGTCGCGCTGGCGCAGGAAGTGATGGTCGTTCCCATCCCCAAACTTGCCGACATCGTCATCGCCTCCGCGCATCCCTGCCACTTCGACTACTGGCAGGGCATCAAACCCTACGTTTTCACGCATCTCGCGGTGCGCGAGGGTGGGGTGCTGATCTTCCTGTTGGATGGATCGGAAAGGTTGTGTGGAGACGCGCCCTCGCACGACAAGACCGTGCGCCGGTGCTTGCCACTGACGTATGCCGAGCAGGTGGCAGCGGTGGAACGCGGCGAGGTGGACGACATCGTGGGGATGAACGTCCCGCTCTACCACGCGATGGTGCGAGATCGTGTGCAGAAGACGATCTGCGTGACGAATCACCTCACGCCGGAAGACCTGGCGCTGCTAGGGTTCGACAGCGCGCCCGACGTGCAGACGGCGCTGGAGCGCGCCTACGACCTGATGGGCCGCGACGCGACGGTGGGCATCATCCCCTT